>NZ_LZHK01000037.1:0-65886 GCF_001690415.1 Gilliamella sp. Imp1-1 | reverse complement strand
TTTTGTTTTAAATGAGCCGCTTTGGCTTGCTTGCGTTATCCAACGGTCCAAAGCTGATGGTGTCAAATCATATTCGGCAACGATTTCACTACGTGATTTACCATGTTGATAAAGACTGACCATTTGCTGTTTAAAATCATCTGTGAATATTCGTCTTTTGCGTTTAATCTTATTCATATTTGTTCCTTTTTTAGTTGTGATAAGTTTACCTTACCCCTTAAAAAAGTTGTATGATTTAGTGTAGCCGATCCAGGTTATCGAATGCCACGGGTAAGAGATTTAACCAATTCAAACTATAATAATTTAGGTGCAACACCTAGTTCATCAGGTGATCATTACCAGCGTCACATAGGCGCTGGCTTTTTCGCGGAGTGGGGCTACATGGACTACTTCACTGATGTGGGCTTCGCCTACCACGACTTCTGGACGAGCGACGTAACAGATAGCAACCCGTTCTATGTCCACTCGTTCAACGGCGACGTCAGCAGCTTCAGTGCCAACAACTCCCGCTATGGCGCTTGCATCGCACCTTAGTTTTTAGCGTTTAGTTCTTAATCTTTAGATCTTGAGACGAAAGGGAGCTTATGGTGTAAATAACTGAGAGTTATGGCTTATTCTAACGTAGTGAGGTTTAGGACGTTTTATTTGGCAAAGATAAAACGCCCTAAACCAAACACCTCTATAACTATTTTCATAATATTGATTTAAAAATATCATTAATACAAAATATAAATCAACACAATATGATTTATGTAGTATTGTAAAATAATTATCTACTGAATTATGATTCTTTAGCAGTGCCATTAAGGCTCAATACGTTATTTTGATGCAGATTTAGATGTTTTTTATGTTTTTATAAATTATTTTATAGATTTTGATTCTTGGTTATAAATTGAATCTTCATTTTAAGTTATACGACTCTGTGTTATGCTACAGTTAATATTAGTCACAGGATATTCCTTATGATAAAAGATCCTTTTTTTGACCGCGAAGCCGAGAAGTATGATTCCCCAATTGCCAGTCGAGAGCTTATTTTAGATTACCTTAAACAAGAAGCAAAGCCTGCCAGTTTAGAAAAAATTGCTCAAGCTGTTGATATTAAAAATGAAGAGCAAAAAGTGGCATTGCATCGTCGTTTGCGCTCAATGGAGCGTGATGGACAAGTAGTTTTTACACGCCGTAAGTGTTATGCCTTGCCCGAAAAGTTCGACATGGTCAAAGGTAAGGTTATTGCCCACCGTGATGGTTTTGGTTTTTTGCGGGTAGAGGGTAATCCTGAGGACTATTTTTTATCACCGGAGCAAATGAAAAAAGTTTTACAAGGCGATGTAATCTTAGCTCAGCCAATGGGAACTAAATATCGCGGAAAAATGGAAGCTCGTGTTGTGCGAATTTTAGAGCCACGCAATAATCAAATTGTTGGGCGGTATTTTATTGAGCAAGGTGTTGGTTTTGTTGTCCCTGATGATAGCCGTTTAAACTTTGATATTTTAATTGCGGGTAAACCTAGCCGCACGGTTCGTATGGGAACGGTGGTGGTGGTTGAGTTACAACAACGCCCTGAACGCCGTCAAAAAGCTGTTGGCATTATAAAAGAAGTGCTCGGTGAAATAATGGGGACTAATTTGGCGATTGATATTGCTCTGCGGAATCACGAAATTCCTTATGAATTGCCAAAGGCTGTTGAAAAAGAGGTAAGCAAATTCACCGAACAAGTTCCAGAAAGCGCTAAAAAAGGGCGAAGAGATTTGCGACAATTACCTTTGGTAACAATTGATGGTGAAGATGCCCGTGATTTTGATGATGCGGTTTATTGCCAAAAAAATCGTGGTGGTGGCTATCGGTTATGGGTGGCTATTGCAGATGTCAGTTATTATGTTAGACCAGGTAAGGCGTTAGATAAAGAGGCTTGTTTACGGGGGACATCGGTTTACTTTCCATCACGAGTTGTACCAATGCTTCCAGAAGCATTATCTAATGGGCTTTGTTCGTTAAATCCGCAAGTTGATCGCTTATGTTTAGTTTGCGAAATGACCGTCTCCAATAGAGGGCGTTTAACAGGGTTTGAGTTTTATGAAGCGGTAATGAACTCGCATGCTCGGTTAACGTATACTAAAGCGGCTAAGATTTTAGATGGTGATGAAGAACTTCGTGAACACTATCATGAATTAGTCCCTCATCTTGAAAATCTTTATGGACTTTATAATGTGCTTGATAAAGCACGGGTTATTCGTGGTGCGATAGGATTTGAATCAGAAGAGCCGAAATTTGTTTTTAATGCCGATAAACGTATTGAAAGTATTGAACTGGCACAGCGAAATGTGGCACATAAAATTATTGAAGAGTGTATGATTTTAGCCAATGTTTCAGCGGCAAAATTAGTGATTGGTGCCCAAGTGCCATCATTATTCCGTGTGCATGACAGACCTGATGAAGATCGAATGAGTAACTTGCGCAGTGTATTAAGTGAACTTGGTTTATCACTTGGTGGTGGTGCAAGTCCTAAACCTAAAGATATTGCCGAATTAATGAAAGTGGTTGAAACACGCCCTGATCATGATATGTTGCAAACCGTGATTTTACGCTCTATGAAACAAGCTATTTATGACCCAGAAAATCGAGGACATTTTGGTTTGGCACTTGAGGAGTATGCACATTTTACTTCGCCAATTCGCCGTTACCCTGATTTGCTTTTGCATCGTGCTATCAAATGGATTTTAGCTGATGAAAAACATAAAACCAGTAAAACAGGGGGGTATCGTTATGATACAAATGAAATGCTTTACTTTGGTGAACACTGTTCAATGACCGAACGGCGAGCTGATGAGGCCGTACGTGATGTGGTGGATTGGCTTAAGTGTGATTACATGCAAGATCATGTAGGTGAAGTATTTAACGGCTCTATTTCAAGCGTGGTTAATTTTGGTTTCTTTGTGCGGTTGGACGATCTATTTATCGATGGTTTAGTGCATGTGTCATCGCTTGAAAATGATTACTATTTTTTTGATGCCTCGCACAATCGCCTAGTTGGTGAAAATACACGTTTTACTTATCGTTTAGGCGATAAAGTGCAAGTGAAAGTCGATAATGTTAATCCAGAAGAACGTAAAATTGATTTTTCATTGGTTGGCAGTAATAATAAGCCAAAACGTCAGGGTAAAACGGCAAAAGATAAGTCCAAACAAGTCAAAAACGATCAAATTGCCGATTTACCAATAAAACGAAAGGGCAAAAAATCAACCAGTAAAAAAAGTAGTGCGAGACCAAGTACTAAATCAAGTACACAAAAAAAGGTAAAATCAAGCGCTAAATCAAACATGAAAGCAAGTGCTAAAGTTGAAGTGAAAGCCAAAAGTAAAAAACGTAGTAAATCTAAATCAACGAATAAAACTAAATAGTTAATAAAATAAAAGAGTAACAAATAAATGAGTGAAACAGTTTATGGCCTGCACGCCATTGAAGCATTATTAGCACGTTCGCCAGAAAGAATTATTGAAGTATTTATTATTAAAGGGCGTGAAGATAAACGCCTTCTTGCCGTTGTGCGTCAATTAGAACAACTTGGCTTGCCAGTTAAAGTTGCTAATCGCCAATGGTTAGATGAAAAGTCAAAAAACGGCGTGCACCAAGGTATTTTAGCCATGGTTACGCCGAATCGAGGTTATCAAGAAAATGATATACCTATGCTCATGGAACAACAGCCAAATCCAGTTATTTTAATTTTAGATGGTGTGACTGATCCACACAATTTAGGCGCTTGCATTCGTACTGCCGATGCCGCTGGGGTTGATTTTATTATTGTGCCAAAAGATCGCTCCGCACCGCTCAATTCAACGGCACAAAAAGTTGCTTGTGGTGCAGCTGAAAGCGTGCCTGTGGTTAGGGTGACCAATTTAGCCCGTACAATGCGAATGCTGCAAGATGAGTACCAAGTTTGGATTGTGGGCACCGCTGGAGAAGCTGATAGAACGCTTTATCAAACAGACTTCTATAAAACATCAACACAGACCGCACTTGCATTGGTAATGGGTGCTGAAGGTGAAGGTATGCGTCGTTTAACCAAAGAACACTGTGATGAATTGGTGAGCATTCCAATGGCAGGTATTGTGTCATCACTAAATGTATCGGTTGCAACTGGTGTTTGTTTATTTGAAATTGTTCGGCAAAAATCAGCTATCAGAACCTAATTTAGATGGTTATAACCGTATTGGCTACCTAACTATTTAAGTTTCATACGAAATCAATAGATTAGTTGAATCTTCAATACGGTTAATTAAAACAATCG
This sequence comes from Gilliamella sp. Imp1-1, assembly GCF_001690415.1. Lineage (NCBI taxonomy): Bacteria > Pseudomonadati > Pseudomonadota > Gammaproteobacteria > Orbales > Orbaceae > Gilliamella > Gilliamella sp. Imp1-1. The sequence goes on along the minus strand of NZ_LZHK01000037.1, from coordinate 61,601 downwards.
TAAAAATATATTAGCAAGCATCTTTTTTATTATCATGAATTTTTCATTTGTCTTTAAAAAATTAAGTAAACAAGTGAGTATAATTTTGTCAAAAAGTTTCAGGTAACCCTACGTTTCAGTAAAAAATATTGTTTTTTAGATCGTTAAATGCTTTTTAACAAGTTGCGATCTTATTTTTATTTATACTCGTGCGTACTGCCTAATATTTTATCTATGGAAAAACATTTATCATTGCTTGAAAATACATTTCTTATATATTTTTTCAATCCAAAAAATTGAGTAGTGACAGCATAATAAAATAGCTGGGTATATTATAAAATTAAGGGTAACACCTGATGATATACACAGATATGCAATAATTGCGTCAATATCTAGAACTAATGTATTGTGATCTCCCATAATGAATGGGCGGACAATCCATGAGATAAAGTTTATTAAAACACCAATAACTATCCCACAAAAGATTAAACCTGACGGTCGTTTTATTTTATCTAGCATAAAGACTGAAATAAGAATAAAACAGAAATAACACAAGCAATACAATATTAAAAAATGAGATTCTGGTGTACTGTGTTTTCTTATAAACTGATAACACCATTGATAACTTAACAATCCTCCGACACAATTAAACAACAATATAACAACTAGACTAATGATTTTCATCGGAGAATCCTTTTAACTTCAATCCGTTATATAATTTTACTGCAATCTATGCTAATAATATGTAACTTTGCTAAATTGATGGAGTGTTTTTATAAATTTTGTACCGTGATCAATATATATTTGTGTATTTAGTTACAGCCAATAATTAAAAATGCCGACTAAAATTGTCGGCATTTTTATTTTTAAGTACTAACTTTTTATTAGATCAATATCAATCCCTAATCTTTTGGCAATTCCTGAACCATAATCAGGATGGACTTTGTAGAAGTGTTTGAGCTGTCTGATTTGAATGTCTCGATTTACGTTTTTCATAGAGCCAACGATATTATCAATAAGCAGTTGTTTTTGATCAGGCTGCATTAAATTAAATAGTGCGCGTGGTTGTGAGTAATAGTCGTCATCAACACGATGATCATGCCTGTCCATTGTGCCAGCTGGTACATGCATTGGCGGTTCGGCATATTGTGGTTGTTGTTTTGGTGCGCTATCGACGCTATTAGGCTCATAATTAGGCGCATTATCTGGGCTATAAAAGCGCATTGCGCCATCGCGTTGATAATTATGAACAGGGCATTTTGGAGCATTGATCGGCAATTGTTGATAATTAGTACCAATACGATAGCGGTGCGCATCGGCATAAGCAAAAATTCGACCTTGAAGCATTTTATCGGGTGATAAACCCGTTCCTGGCACTACATTACTTGGTTCAAATGCTGCTTGTTCAACTTCAGCAAAATAGTTTTCTGGATTACGATTCAGTTCCATTACGCCGACTTCGATTAATGGGAACTGTTTTTGTGACCAAACTTTAGTAACATCAAATGGGTTTTCAGGATGGTTGTTAGCTTGTTCTTCTGTCATTACTTGTATGTAAAGTCGCCATTTTGGATAATCTCCTCGCTCAATGGCTTTGAACAAATCTTCTTGTGCTGAATCTGGATTAGTTCCATCCATTTCTGCTGCTTTTTTAGGATGAATGTTTTTTATTCCTTGCTCAGTTCTGAAATGCCATTTAACCCAAGTGCGAACGCCATCTTTATTGATTAAGCTATAAGTATGGCTACCATAGCCGTGCATATGGCGGTAACCATCAGGGATTCCGCGATCAGAAAATAAAATAGTAACTTGATGAAGTGATTCTGGTGATAAAGACCAAAAATCCCACATCATTTGTGGATCTTTTAAGTTGGTTTTGGGATCACGTTTTTGGGTGTGAATAAAGTCAGGAAACTTTAATGCATCACGTATAAAAAATACAGGTGTATTATTACCTACTATATCCCAGTTGCCTTCATCAGTGTAAAATTTTACCGAAAATCCACGAGGGTCACGGGCGGTGTCTGATGAGCCACGTTCTCCACCAACTGTTGAAAATCTTGCAAAAAGAGGGGTTTGTTTACCTATCTTAGCAAATATACTAGCGTGAGTATATCGAGTGATATCATTTGTTACCGTAAAGGTACCGTGTGCGCCAGAGCCTTTGGCGTGTACACGTCTTTCAGGAATATTTTCACGGTTAAAATGGGCTAGTTTTTCAATGAGTTGATAATCATCAAGCAATACTGGACCTCGGGGACCAGCAGTTCGAGAGTTTTGATTATCGGCTATTGGGGCACCGTTATTGGTGGTTAGTTCTTTTTTTTCTGACATTGCAACACTCCTTTATATGATATTAAAAAAGCCTTGAGGGATAAATACTCAATCGTTTTTTGAATATTGTGTCCCAGAGACTTTGTTTGGGACTTGTAGAGCGTGATAAAAAAGATCATTTTTAAATTGATCTTACCTACTTTAAAAAAATATATTTTACTTTTCAAGTAGAATATTTTTTATTTGAAGATATTACAAATATTTGTTTGTAAAACATTAAGTTGTTTGAATAAAACCTTTAATAATTACTTCATACCTGTTCAACTAACATAATCTATTATAAACGTCGAACTGTTTACATTATATGCTTAAAATAATCCTCTAGAAAACTATAAGGTATTTTATCCAAAATCGCTGAAACTTCTGTTTTCTATTTTTTGAATCGCTAAATATTTGCCGGTTGATGCCATATCATCATTCAAGTGCATATTAATCTTTCGGCTTTCTTATTCGTTGCTTGGCTAGCAGGTTGAGTGAATTTTTCATTTATATGAGGGTTATCACCTATTTTATTGGTTATTGGTTCTAAATAGATCAACTCTTGTTAAAAATATTCAGGAATCTATACCGTTTCAGTATAAAAACATAGTGCGTTTAACAGAAATGATTTTTGGTTACATCTAAACATTAATACAAGGGGGGCGCAAACTACTGATTAGCTACTATTTTGTTACGATGGTAAGGCCCCTATGTGTATATAGGAGTGCTCTATTTGATAGCAAATTTATTCTTTTCGATTGACAAATATAAATTTTATGATGAAATGTTATTAAGAATGATTATCATTATTATTATAAAGTGAAAATTTAATGATGAATGCATCGTTATTATATTTGTGGATGGATTTTTTACATGAAAAAAGTAGTAATATCGGCTTTACCTTTGTTGTTAGTTAGTTATAATCCTGCAGTTTTCGCCAAGCAAAATCAAATCAGTCAAACTATCGTCGAAAATAGTGATGATGAAGTCAATAATCAAGATGATGTTATTGTTGTGACATCACCTATTCCTAAAATATCGAAGCCACAATCGGTTGATTCTGCTCAAATAACGCAAATGAATACAGGTGATGGTAACATCACCGATCTATTAAAGACGTCACCAGCAGTACAAATGTCTAATAGTAGTTATAATGGTATGACTCAAGGAGAGATTAAACCCGCCGATATCTCAATTCATGGCAATACTAGTTATCAGAACAATTATCAGTTAGACGGCGTTAGTTTTAATAATGATGTCGATCCGGTTGATCCTGGATTAGGGGTAACCAATACCCGTGTCGATAGTGATGAACAAGGTCTTTACATTGATAGTCGTCTAATCAATGAAATTAAATTATATGACAATAATATTCCTGTTGAATATGGCGGGTTTACAGGCGGTGTTGTGGATGTGATTAGTCGTCATTGGAATCATGAGACTAATGGTAGTATTTTTTATCGTAGAACTCACTCTTCATGGAATAAGACACATGTTGATCCAGCAATTAATTTTGATAGTTCAGCAAATGATGCAAGTCATCCGAGTCGATTTCAACCTAAATATAGTAAACAAAATTTTGGTGGTTGGTTTGAAACGGGGATTACCGACAATCTTGGTTTGATGTTTGCTGCATCTAGAAGAGAATCGGATATTTCTTCAGTCACTTATCAAGGACCTTCATTATTATTAGAAGGAGATGATTTGATTGAAATTCGAAAAAACGGTGGCATGAAAAACCAAACACGTGTTTCAGATAATTTTTCATCTAAATTTACTTGGTATGCTACTGATCAAACAATCGTCAATATTTCGGCCAATTATTCTAAGTATGATAATTATTCCTTTGCTGCAACTGTAGCTAATTCTGGCTATGATACTAAGCACAATGGGTTAAGCATGGCGTTGCAACTAATGCATGAGTTTGATTTTGCCAAATTAGATGTGACGACTAGTTATCAAATGCTAGAAGATAAAAGAACCAATGATCAAAATTATTTTGTTACGTTAGTTGATTATTCTGACTGGCGAAATCCCGTGCAATATCATTCGGGAGGCGTCGGTAATTTAACCACTAAACAAAATAATTGGGGATTTAAATCAAAGCTTGAGTTTATGCCTATTAATTGGTTGAATGTAACGCATGAGCCCTCTATGGGGTTTGAATTGACAAAAACCAAAGCTCGCTATATTCGCAATGAAGATTTTTATCGTTATACCTATACTGGTACATGGGATTCTCTTCCTTGGCTCTCTTTTGCTGATCATGCTTCAGTTTTCCAAGCAGGTCGTTATCAAGCAAGCTATGATAATTACACACTATTTGCTGATGATACAATGCAATATGGTCGCTTAACTGTTCGTCCAGGGATACGAATTGATTATGATAGTTTTATTAAAGATGCCAATCTGGCCCCAAGATTAGTGACTAGTTTTGATGCTTTTGGTAACGGTAATACGGTCTTAACTACGGGGTTTAACCGTTATTATGGCCGTACTATGATGGCTTATGCTTTATATGGTGCACAAAATGCAGGATTAAAGAACTGTTATTATTTTTGTACTCCTGGACAAGTTGATGAAGATTGGATAAGTTCAAGCGATTTTGAGGGGTTAGATTCACTTTCTACGCCTTACAATGACGAAATTAGCTTAGGCATTGAGCAAATCGTAGATAATAGTTTATGGCAATTACAATATGTGCATCGTAAAAGCTATGATGAAGTTCGCAGTCGCCCTAAATATAATAATGGTAGATCAAATGTTCGAACCTTTGATAATTCTGGGCGTAGTAAGCATGATACTGTTTCACTAACGGTAAAAAATAGGCTACCTATTGAGTTTTATCATGCTGAACATACAGCATCAGCATCTATTTCATGGCAGCAAAGCAAAAGTAATTCACCTAAAGAATTAGGATATGCGCATTATGATCCAGCAAATAACGTTCGCCATGATAAAGTTTGGTATAACGGCAAAATAATTAATGCATCGGATTTACCCGCAACAGATTTTAATATCCCTGTTAAAGTCAATGTTGAGCTCACAAGTAAGATCCCTGAATATGATTTAACTCTTTATAATTTACTACAATGGCAAAGTTCACGGCATCAAGCTGTTCGCTATAGCAACCAATATTACATAGATCCTAATACGGGTAATAAAATGGCAAAATACGAAAAAGAACGCTTTGCCAGTACTTTTCGGTGGGATACTAAACTCGGTTGGACACCAAGTTTTGCTAAAGGAGCTAATTTTTCGGTAGAAGTTAATAATATTTTAAATAAAAAAAATGTTATCGATCGTTATGTTTATGGTGCTGATAAGGTTGGTAATGATAGAGTTGTCAATGCTTATGCTCCAGGTCGTCAGTTTTGGATTCAAGTTGGTTATGACTTCTAATTTACATAAAACGTTATACTTTTGTCAAAATAATATAAATTTTAGTGCCGCATAAATATGCAAAAAATTAAACAATTTTTATATTTAGTAAAGCCATTTTGGTGTTCATCAGCATCAAAGGTGGCTTGGTTATTATTACTTTCTGTTGTCGTATTAAGCTTATCTACTGTATGGTTTAATGTTAAATTAAATCAATGGAATGGTGATTTTTATAATGCTTTACAGACTTTAAATGGGCAAATTCTTTATCGTTTATTAGGCGATTTTATTGTTCTTATTGTTATTATGATTTTGGTTGTTGTGTACGCTGATTATTTACAAAAGAAATTGTTAATAATTTGGCGTCACCATATGACAGAAAAGGTAACTAAGCAATGGTTATCTAAACATTCTCACCATTATCACCTTAAATGTAGGCAAGATAAACTAGATAATCCCGATCAACGTATTGCGGAAGATGTTTATTTACTAATCAAACAATCATTGGATTTATTGCTTTCATTTTTGCGTTCATGTATGACGTTAATCTCTTTCACTGCCATTCTTTGGACGCTATCTGGTACTATTTCCTTTACTTTGCTATCGATAGATATTTATATTCCAGGTTATATGGTTTTTGTCTGTCTTATTTATACATTATTAGGAGTTATTTGTACGCATGCTATAGGCAAACCATTACATAAGATTAATGTGGAAAAACAAAGAAGTGAAGCTGATTATCGTGCAGCCTTGATTTATTGTCATCAATCTAGCGAAGCAATTGCTGGTCAACATGGTGAAAAACAAGAAACAGCTAGATTACAAAACAAATTTACTGCTATTATTCATAATTGGCAAAATTTGATGAGTAATGAAAGAAATCTTTCATTTTTTAGTGTAGGTTATCAACAAGTTTCTTCTTTAGCGCCCATTTTTTTTGCCTTACCGGCATTTATTGCTGGCTTAATTAATTTAGGTGGTTTAATGCAGATTAGGCAAGCCTTTATGCAAGTTTCATCGGCATTAAGTTGGTTTATTTATGCATACCGAGATATTGCTATTTGGCAAGCAACGGTAACTCGGCTTTATCATTTTATTCGACTTTTAGATGAGCTACCTGAAAACACTGTTATCCCATCTACCAATAAGGATAAGTTACTCGATGCACAAGTAGTATTACGAAGTGCGGATAATCAGCAGGTATTATTATCAACTAATATTGAGTTAGCTAAGGGAGATACTCTATTACTTCAAGGGCTTTCTGGTATAGGCAAATCGACACTATTAAAAGCCATTAGTGGTTTTGGGGCAAACTATCAAGGTGTTATTCAACGCACAGATAATTATCTGTGGATCCCACAAAAAATTTGGCTTAGCTATGATAGATTAGATAATTTATTGACTTATCCAGCGTGTCGGCAAAGTTTTGCTCGAGATGCACTAATTGAAACGTTGTCATTGGTGGGTTTAGATAAATTAAATAGTGAATTAGAAACGGAAGATGATTGGAGCAACCGTCTATCGGGTGGGGAACAGCAACGCTTAATGTTTGCTCGATTATTACTTAATAAACCCGATCTGATATTATTAGATGAAGTAACTTCCGCATTGGATTTACCAAGCGTTTATCAACTTATTTCGTTATTACAAGAAAAACTGTCTGAAAGTGCTGTGATCTTTGTTTCTCATCAGCCGATACAAAATTATGTTAAATACATGATCAATTTAGATACTACTGTTACTCCGTCAAATCAACAATCAACTAAACTGCGCAGTAATGCTGTTAATATGTTTGTATCTAAGGTTTAAATACTATGTTAAAAAATTATTTATATTGTACTTTATTTATTTTATTGCTAAATTTTCCTCATTTATGTTGGGCAATAACGCCAATTGACACTGATCCTGCAATAGAAACTTACCAATTAGAGAATGGTTTAACCGTTTATCTACAACCACGCCCAAAAGCAGGATTAGAATTAAGGTTAATTGTGCACAGTGGTTCCTTGCAAGAAAATGAAAAGCAACTAGGTTTAGCACATTTTGTTGAACATATGGCATTTAAAGGAACAAAAAATTTCCCAGATAAATCAAGTTTTAAGTCGCTAGAAGAGCATGGTATTCATTTAGGTAGCCATATAAATGCGGCGACCAGCTTTAATTCTACTGTATACCGTTTGTCGTTACCAACTAGTACAGATCAACAGGTAGAAAAGGGATTAATGGTATTATCTGATTGGGCTTATCATATTTCTTTTGAATCGAAAGATTATGAAAGTGAACGCGATGTTATTATCGAAGAATGGCGTTTACGACAAGGTGTGGCTTATCGTATTAATACTATCTTAGATGAATTACGTTATCATGGTAGCTTATATGCTGATCGAGCACCGATTGGTTCGTTAGATATTATAAAAAATGCGCCTGTAGAAGAGGCGAAAACCTTTTATTCCAATTGGTATCAACCTCAAAGAATGAGCCTAGTTGTTGTAGGAAACTTTGATACTAAAGTCGCAAAACAATGGATTGCTAAGTTTTTTGGCCAACGTCCTCGAGGTAATGCACCTGTTGATGTTCCTCAATTAAGGGCTTTTGCATCGCAGAGTGAGCCATTAGTTAAGATTATTCTTGATCGTGAACAAGGGCAAAGGATAATACAATTAGCATTACAACGTAATTTGCCAACAACCTTAAATACACCACAAGGCATAAAAGAAGACGTTTTTGATCTAGTCTGGTTAACACTACTTAATCAACGGTTATCGTTATTGGTAGAAAATCAGATATTGCCTAATTCTCAAGTTAATCAACAAGGGATCTTATTCGATGATAAACGTATGCAATATCTTATTTTTGCACAGCCAAAAGATCAACAGTATTTAGATGCAATAAAGCATCTTTTTACTGAATTACAGCGGATGTCAACCAATCGTGTATCTGAAATTGAATTGCAGCAGATAAAAACGCAAATCTTGACAAAATTAAAACAACAATTAGAAAATGAAAGTAATTATCAAAATGATTATTTAGCTAATCAATTAGTTAACAACATCACCAATAGTTTGCCCATACAAAATAAACAGCAACAATTAACACAAACAGAAAAGATTTTAAAAAAGGTTAATACAGAACAATTGCAAACAATGGTGGCTGAAAGGTTAAATAGTGCTGATTTACGGATTGCTATTATTGGACCTGATAGTGATGAAGAAGCTATTAATATATCTCAAATCAAACAATTATGGCAATCTATTAGGCAAACTCAGCTTGGTGACTTTTCTTTTAAAAAGGTGGACGTTAAGCTTGATATAGTACCGTTAGAGCAAGGAAAGATTAAAACAACCCGTAACATCAGCGAAATAAAAGCATATGAGTGGCAATTAAGCAATGGACTTCGTGTTATTGCTCGTCCTGATAATACTTTATCAAGTGATGTTGAAATATTATTACAAATTCCAGGAGGATTATCCCTAGATACCTATCAACAATTAGGTATTATGCGTTGGTCTCAAAGATTGGCTGAAGCAAGTGGATATGGATCTTATAGTGCAGCAAAATTAAACCAATTTGAACGGCAACATCAAGTTAGCGTTTACCCTTATGCAGAATTACTTTATCATGGTTTACGTGGAAAAGCCCCCAATGATCAATTAGCATCATTATTTAAATTATTCTATTTGAAATTAACAGCGGCTAATTTTGACCCAGAAAGATTAGCTAAGACCAAACAAAAATTGGGCTTGGCTTACGAAAAACAACCTGTTGAAAGACAATTTTTAGATTTAATCAATAAAAATGCTTTTAACCATGGCGAGCGATTACTCGTTTCGCCAAAAGGACCTTGGATCAATTTTACTGTTGATCAACTTAAACAATACTATTCACAAACGTTTAACTTACCGCTATCAGCTAATATTATTATTTCTGGACGTTTTAATATTGATGACATTAAGCCATTAGTGGAACGTTGGTTTGCAGGTTTACCTGTTGTTGATAGGAAAACGACATGGATAGATAATGGTATCACACCAATTCATCATTCAATGCAAAAAGCCTATCCAATGGCTAGCAGTGATAAGTCGATGGTCAGCATACTTTATTCTGAGCAAAAATCATGGCAGTTGAGTGATCAACTGAAACTTGAATTACTTGATTATATTGTTAATTTAAGGCTACGTCATTATGTAAGGGAACAAGCGTCTGGTGTTTATACGATTATTTTTTCTCAACAATTGATTAAATATCCGACTTCTTATTATTTGGCTAGGTTAAATTTCACCACGGCACCAGATAAGGTTAACGCTTTAACTTTACTGGCTGATAAAGTGATTCAATCAGTAGCACATGATGGTATTACCTTAGATGAACTAGAGCAGGCGAAAAAATCATGGTTACTCGATCATCAAGAAAAGGTGACAAGTTCTACTTATTGGTTAACAGCTATGGCACAAATAGCCGCTGATGGAGATCGTTTTGATGAGTTAAAGACACAACCAAATATCATTGAAGCTATCACATTGGAGGATACCAATCATTTAGCGAAGCAATTATTAGGTAAAAATCCAAAAATTTTCACTTTATTACCAAAAGAAAACAACAGCTTGAATCAATAAAATTATTAATTTTGTTATGGAGTTAAAGTAATAAGCCAGCATATGGGGTATTACTTTTAATCCTATATTTTAGATATTTTTATACGGGTAATCTCTATGTCCTACTCTCATAATTATGATCGGCTTATTGTTTAATCAAACTTTTAGTGACAAAAAGATGCCTTATATAAATAAAAATATGGTTTCCAGTTTAAACCATGAGCCATTAAATTTGCTTAAACAACGGTATTTTATTTATTTTAGGTGTCTAATTATGGCAAGTCTTCTTATTTTGAATCTTCGTTTTCCTAATAAACTAATTTTTATATCTAGGCTGAATTTCTAGATATGAAGGTAAAACTGTTACAATTTATTCTTTATAATAAGAATGATTGTAATTTATAGTTTCAATAAAAAATAAAACAACTTAAGCATAGATAATTTCAGGTAATTGAACATCCCAAGGTTTGTTATCAATATGTTGGACTTTTTGGCAAGCAAAAGCAAGTCCAATTGGTAAAATTTGTTGAGTTTGATAATTTGCTAGTAATCGGTCGTAAAATCCACCCCCCATTCCCATACGATAACCTCGTTGATCGAAAGCAACTAGTGGCGTAAAAACAATGTCGAGTTGATGGTAAGGAAGTACATTTAATACATTTAACTTTGGTTCTAATATACCAAATTTATTTTTTATAAGTTGAGTTTGGCTAGTATATTTTAAGAAGAGTAAATGTTTAGAGGAAAAAGGGTGAATAATAGGTAAATAGACAGATTTATTTTGTTGCCATAAATAGTTAATTATAGGTTGGGTTTCGACTTCGCCATCAAATGATAAAAATATGGCAATATTTTTTGCTTTGTTAATCGCTTGGTGACAGGCAATTTTTTGATATATAGCGTGTTGTGCAATGTCTCGTTCACTGGAAGATAATTGTCGCCGTTTTTGACGAATGATTTGCCTTATATTCATCAGTTTTCACTGTTGTTTAAAAGTAAAAGAGCGCTCCAAGATGTCGTTAGGGTCGTAACCCTTGAACCCAAGGTTCAAGGTGAACATTGTGTTTTAATTTTTAGGTTTCCTTACAAGTAAGGCATACACACCAATTAAAAGTCACTCCGTTCTTAAGTTTAGAATATCGGCTCAGGGGACTAACCCATATGGCGATCATCTCAGAGTCGTGTGCTATAATACAAAATTTGACGGATCATACAATATTATTTGTATTAAATTTACAATTCAAGTAGTTAATTATTAGGATTTAGGGCTGAATCGAGTAATTGTTGTAACATTTTTAACCGATCGCCAAATTCATTGCTTTTTTCTTTTTCTTTTGAGAGTTCGTAAGAAATGTTTAGAGCCGCAGTCATAATAAGTTGATCACTGCCAACATGTGGAGACTTTTCTCGTAAATTTGTTAAGCGCGCATCTAAATCTTTTGCGGCATTGTTAAGTGCGTCGACTTCATCAACAGGACAATTAAATTTTAATGTTCGTCCAAAAATTTGAATAGTGACAGCTTGAGTTTCCATATTTAACCTATTGATTCATAAAACGATTAATTTTATCGATAATGTGTTTTTTATCTAGTCCTATTTCTTGCCTTATTTCGCTTTGAGAGCCTTGAGAAATAAACTTGTCAGGGAGTCCAATATTTAAAATATCACATTTTATTTTTTTCGATAATAAATATTCACAGACGGCGCTACCTGCTCCGCCTTTGATACTGTTTTCTTCGATGGTGACAAGTATATTATGAGTTTGGCTAATGTGCAAAAGGACTTTTTCATCTAATGGTTTAACAAAACGCATATCGATAACTGTAGCATTGATTTGTTCTGCAGCTTGTAAAGCTTCGGTAATTAAAGAGCCAAAATTTAGTAAAGCAATATTTTCACCTTGCCGGCACAATTTAGATTGTCCCAAAGGAATTGCTGTTAATGAGATTAATGGCGTTCCAGTGCCTTCACCACGGGGGTAACGTACTGCTGCAGGACCATTATGTAAATAGCCTGTGTAGAGCATTTGTCGACATTCGTTTTCGTCACTCGGTGTCATAATGACCATATTGGGTATGCAGCGTAGATAACTTAAGTCAAATGCACCTTGGTGAGTTTCACCGTCGGCGCCGACAATTCCTGCACGATCGATAGCAAACAATACGGGTAAGTTTTGAATAGCAATATCATGAATCACTTGATCATAAGCGCGTTGCAAAAAAGTTGAGTAAATAGCTACAACAGGTTTTAATTCACTAATTGCAAACCCAGCAGCAAGGGTTACCGCATGTTGTTCGGCTATTGCAACATCAAAAAATTGGTCAGGATAACTATTTGCAAATTTTGTCATACCTGAACCTTCTCCCATTGCAGGGGTTATTGCCATTAAACGTTTATCATTTTGCGCCATTTCGCATAACCAATCGCCGAATACTTGCGAATATGTTGGCGCAACTTTTTGAGTAGTAGGTAATATACCATCATTTGGATTAAATTTTGGTACGCCATGCCATAAAGTCGGATCTTTTTCAGCTGGTGCGTAGCCTTTGCCTTTTTGTGTTATTACATGAAGCAATTGTGGACCCTTTAATTGGCGAACTTTTTGTAAAGTTGCGACCAATCCATTAATATCATGTCCATCAACAGGACCTATATAATTAAATCCAAGTTCTTCAAATAAGATAGCCGGTGTGACTAATCCTTTTAAGTGTTCTTCAGTTTTTTTAACAAGTTCTTTTAATGGTGGAATATTAGCTAATATTCGTTTGCTATTTTCCCTAAAAGATGTATAGGCTTTACTCGATAAGATTTGAGTTAGATGTTGGTTAAGTGCACCGGTATTTGCAGAAATTGACATGTCATTATCGTTGACAATCACTAGCATATCCGGTTTGATATGCCCTGCATGATTCATAGCTTCAAATGCCATACCAGCAGTTAATGCTCCATCGCCAATAATGGCAGCTACTTTTTTACCTGATTGTTTTTTTTGTTCGCTAATTGCAATACCAAGTGCTGCACTAATTGAAGTTGAAGAATGACCTGTGGTTAGCACATCATATTCACTCTCATTACGATGAGGAAATGGATGAAGTCCCCCTTTTTGACGAATAGTGAGCATTTGGTCTCGTCGACCAGTCAAAATTTTGTGAGGGTAAGCTTGATGACCAACATCCCAAATAATTTTATCAAAAGGTGTGTGATAAACATAATGCAAGGCCGTAGTTAATTCAACCACACCTAGTCCCGATGCTAAATGACCACTTGATTGACTTACGCATTCGAGTAAGTATTGTCTAAGCTCGTGACAAATAGACGATAACTGTGACTGAGGAAAACGTCTTAGATCCTCAGGTGAGTTTATCTGTTTTAACAAAGGGTAATTATCTAAATTCATTATGTAATGTTGTATTTTAGCTAGTTATTAACTATTGCGATTAATAATATAACCAGCAAGTTCCTGTAATGGCTGATTATTATAAGGTATTTGTTTTAGACTATCGATAGCTTGCTGATAGAGTTGCTGGGTTAGTTTTACTGCACTATCTAGCCCAATTAATGCAGGGTATGTACTTTTTTCATGAGTAAGGTCTGAACCTTGTGGTTTACCCATAATAGATTGCTCGCCAATGATATCTAAAATATCGTCTTGAATTTGAAATGCTAGCCCAATTGCCTCAGCATAGCGATCGAGCATTAGCTGATAAGGTTTAGCTATTTCACCGCATGCAAAAGCACCCAAACGGATTGCCGTTTTGATCAATGCTCCTGTTTTATAACAATGTATTTTTTGCAAATGTTCAAGACTAATTGATTGATGTGTGGCCTGTAAATCAAGTGATTGACCAAGGCACATGCCATTAACGCCACTGGCATGGGCAAGTTCAGTTATCATATTAATTTTAGTTTCAGCATCGATTAATTTACTTTTTGCTAGTATTGAAAAGGCTAAACTTTGTAAGGCGTCACCAGCAAGTATTGCTTGAGCTTCACCAAATTGGATATGGCAGGTTGGTTTTCCTCGGCGTAAGTCATCATTATCCATTGCAGGTAAGTCATCATGAATTAATGAATAAGTATGAATTGCTTCAATCGCAGCAGCGGCTTCATCTAACTTAGAAAGGGGGCAATTAAAAATTTGTCCAGTTAAATAGACTAAAATAGGTCGAATTCGTTTTCCACCAGCTAGCAAGCTGTACTCCATTGCTTGTTGAAGTTGAGATGGTTCAATTTGTGAAATATAGGTGGTTAAAAACGAATCAATTCGTTCTTGTAATGGCTTTAAACTATTCATTATCATCATTTGAGAATTCTGACAGTTCGGCGTCACTATTTTCAGATAATAAAATCTGAATACGTTGCTCAGCTTGCTGTAACTGTTTTTGTCCTGCTTTTGCTAATTTGATCCCTTTTTCAAACTCATTTAGTGCTTCGTCTAATGGTAGATCGCCGTTTTCTAATTGAGCTACAATGGTTTCGAGCTGTTTAAGTGTCTCTTCGAAACTTACTTCTTTGTCTTGCTTTTTTGCCATATTCAATTCCTCTTTGCGTGCGATGAGTATACACTTATTTCCCCTAATCGTGAATCTGGGTTTTGTTTATTTACTCTCATTTTCGTTATTCAATTCATCGATTGATAATAAGGTAATATCTGGATTAATCGGTTTTTTAACTTCGATACCCATTTCACGAAATCGTTCAATTTGTCCAATTACATTGCCACGACCTTTACATAATTTGTTCATGGAATTTTGATAGGTTTGTTGAGCTTTGTCTAAACAACTGCCCAGATTTTCCATATCTTCAACAAAGCCACGCATTTTGTCATATAATTTGCTTGCTCTATCGGCAATAAGTTCAGCATTACGATTTTGATATTCAAATCGCCATAAATTATGGATAGTTCGTAATGCAACTAATAAAGTAGTGGGGCTTACTATCATAATATTACTTTTCAGCGCATCGTTAATTAATGTTGGGTCATTATCTATTGCACTTAAAAATGCTGGCTCGACAGGAATAAACATCAAAATATAATCTAATGAATTAATGCCAATAAGTTTATGATAATCTTTTTGGCTAAGTTGTTTTAAATGGTTACGCACAGCCGTTAAATGTTCGGCCATTGCTTTTGCTTTAACGTTTTCGTCATCACTATTAAAATGGCGTTCGTAGGCAACCAAGGTCACTTTTGAATCAATAACTACATCACCCCCTTGCGGTAAGTGAACAATGACATCGGGTTGTAATCGTTGATTGTTTTCGTTGGTTAGATTAACTTGTGTTTCGTACTCATAACCTGAACGTAATCCTGAATTATCTAAAATTTGACTTAAGATAAATTCTCCCCAGTTTCCTTGGGTTTTGTTATTGCCTTTTAATGCATTGGTTAGATTGGTTGCCTCTTTGCTCATTTGTGCATTAAGCTGTTGCAAATTACGAATTTCATGGGTTAATGTGTGGCGCTCTTTAGCCTCTTGCCCAAAACTATCTTGAACTTGCTTTTTGAAGCCTTCTAACTGTTCTTTAAGTGGTGAAAGTAAAAAATCAAGGCTCTGTTTATTTTGTTGTTCAATCTTTTTACCACTCTGTTCAAAAATGCGATTAGCTAGGTTTTCAAATTGAGTGGTAAGTCGTTGTTCACTTTGTTCTAGTATAGTTTGACGTTCTTGTGTTGCACTTAATGTTTCTTCTAAGCGTGTTTTGAGTTCACTAATTTTGACATTTTGCGCCAAATTTTGTTGTCGATACTGCTCTAATTCGTGTTCGAGTTGTTTTACTTGAATTATTAAAGTTTGGTTTTCTTCCTTTTTTTGAATTAGTTGTAGATCGAATAGTTGCTGTAAATTATTAATTGTTAATTGAGATTTTATAGCAAACACAAATAACATTAAGGCAACAATCCCAATAATAATGGCAATCCATTCTGTGAATCCTAAAGCATTGAACATAATTAAGCCCTTTCAAAAGTAAATGACATTACATCATTCAAGCTATTACAGTTTAGAGCAAGCATAATTAAACGGTCTAATCCGATAGCAACTCCAGCACAGTCTGGTAGCCCAGCTTCCATAGCGGCCAGTAATTCAATGTCAATATTCTGAGCTGGTAGGTTTTGATTAGTACGATCTAAATTATTTTGTTCAAAACGCATTCGTTGTTCTTGGGCATTAGTCAACTCTTTAAAGCCATTAGCAAGTTCAACACCTTTGTAATAGAATTCAAATCGGCTAGCTACACGATGATCTTCCGGGCTAATAGCGGCTAATGCAGCTTGTGATGATGGAAAGTTAAATACAGCAATAGGTTTGTTTTGACCAATATGTGGTTCAATGCCGAAAGTGAATAAGCATTGTAACAATCCATCTTTATCATAATTATCTGTGTTAAGTCCGATATCAAGCTGATTTGCTGCATTAGCTAAGGTTGCGTGATCGGCTTCCAAAGGGTCAATATTAAGATGTCGTTGAAATGCTTTTTGATAAGAGATGCGTTCAGCAGGTTCACAATCTAAAATAGTTTGTAATAGATCATCGACTTCATTAATCATTTGCATCATATCAAATTGGATGCGATACCATTCTAACATGGTAAATTCAGGGTTATGATAACGGCTGACTTCTTCATGATTACGAAAACATTTACACATTTGATAAATTGGACCACTACCAGCAGCTAGTAAGCGTTTCATATGATATTCAGGGCTGGTAATTAATGACATGTTTCGCCCTTGTTGATCATCGATTTCACCAGGCTTTAAAAACTTAGTGTGAAAAGAGCTTAAATGTACGTCTGTTACTGCATATTGGCTTAAGGTAGGTGTTTCGACCTCTAAAATACAGCGATCAGCAAAAAATTGACGAATTTGAGAAACAATTTTCGCGCGCTTAAGTAAATTATTTATAGGTGCAGAAGGTTGCCAAGTCATAAAAATATCCATGGATTTTGATTAGTTACTAAAAAGAAGTGAAATAGGGCAAAAGCCCTATTTCTTATTGTTGGCGTTCATTTTGCCATATTGAGAACAAATTGTCGTATTTTTCTTGTTGCTGCCAAATATGACGATGTAATGCGGAAAGAATAATTGGGTCTTCTAAAATAGCTAACTGCTTTTCTTTACTCATTTTTTCTAAGTCTATGTGTTGATATTGTTCAATAAGCTCATTGCGTTTTTGTTGGTTTTTATTATTAACTCTATGTCTTGAAGTCGATAAAGCGCAAGTTAGCGCATTATATATAGGATCGACCAACGCCATAACAAAGCCATGCTCAACAAATGCAGTTTCAGTTTTAATTAAATATTCGCCTGTAAGAGTAACAGCTCTTGTAGGATGCGTTTCTTCAGGGGTTAAAAATAGTCCTGCTTTTTTTGCCTTCATGCCGATACTTGAAAGCCCAGATACTCTAATTACTAAAGGTGAAATGGTTAAAGGTATTAATATGGCTATATACCAATAAGTAAATTGTGGATTTAACCAGATAATTACTCCTAACCAGACAATACCTAATAATGAAAGTGGCCAACAAAAATAAAATGATTCACCCCATGTTAAAGCATCGTCATTTCGAGATGGTGATTTCCATTGTATTTTACTGCCCATCCATGCTTTTAGTACAAATTTACTATGAAAGATCATGCGTATTGGTGCTAAAATCATAGACCAGATCATTTCAATTAGTATTGATAAGGTTAATTTAAATATACCACCAACATCTTTTGCTCCAGTTCTGGCTATAATAATACCGTAGCTGAAGAATTTAGGTGCAAACAGTAAAACCATTGTGGTTGATAATAGTTGAATTGCTAATTGTTCGTCCCATCTTGGCCAAGTTGGGTAAAATTGGTTAGGTTGGAAGAAATATTGAGGCTCAGAAATATTAAACACCAATAGTAATAGTGTCGAAAATATTAAAAATATTAGCCACAATAATGAAGAAATATAAGCCATGCCACTAGTTGCAAACATTAAACGATGGGTCAATTTAATACCGCTTTTGAAGATTAGTCTTAAATTAATTAAGTTACCCATACACCAGCGATTATCACGTTTTAAATCTTCAATCATATTACCAGGAAGCTCTTCATAACTTCCATTCATATTATAAGCAATCCAGACGCCATAACCAGCACGACGCATAAGCGTCGCCTCAACTAGATCATGCGATAAAATATGAATTGGACCCTTACGTTTTTGCAATGGCGATAATATGCAATGCTCAATAAAAGGTTTTAAGCGAATCATTGCATTGTGACCCCAATATTGTGCTTCGCTTAGTTGCCAAAAGTGTGTGCCAGAGCAAAATATATCACTATAAATCTGATTGGCAAATTGTTGAATACGTCCGTAAAGTGTTGTCATTCTGACTGATTTTGGTGGTGATTGTAAAATACCTGCTTTAGGTGTCATTTCCATCATGGCGATCATTTTTAAAATACAATCACCTGTCATGATACTATCGGCATCAAGGATCATCATGTATTCATATTGGTGCCCCCAACGACGGCAAAAATCATCAATATTACCACTTTTACGTTTTACTCGGCGTTTGCGATGGCGATAAAAAACGTTGCAACCATTGTTTTGTTTTGCTGCATTAAATTCAGCCCAAGCTTTAAGTTCGTTCACATATAGATCGGGATCGTTAGTATCACTTAATATATAAAAATCACAACAAGCTGCGTGGCCTGTTTCTGCTAAAGATTGATAAGTTGCTTGTAACCCAGCAAATACTCGAGCAACATCTTCATTACAAATTGGCATAACAAGAGCGGTTCGATGTTTTGTGTCGATATGTGATGCTGGATCCTTGGGAATAGGAATAGTGTAACGGTCTTTACCCATGACGGCTAAAATTAGTCCCATAATGCTGGTCCAAAATCCAATAGAGATCCAACAAAACAAAATAGCAAACAGGATAATAATCGCCCCTTGTATGATATAAGGTATTATGCTGTAGATGGCTAATTCAGGATTGATATCCCAATTAGTCATAAAATTGATTTTTTGCCAACTCTGGTATGGTAATAAAGAAGATAGATAAGTGGTTCCATAATATGTTTGTACTACAATCAACGCAAACATAATAAAGCGTCGAATTATAGCTAAAATATTAAAGTTATGTTTTGACTTGGCAATATAGCGCTGGTTCCAGATTTGAGGTTGAATTGAAACGCGTTCAACTTCAGGATAACTTGGTTGTTGTTTTCGGTCATCAATAAAAGAACTAGTATCGCCAATCTGATTTAAGCGATATTTTAAGAACTCAACATCATCAGGTGGTGTTGTATTATTTTCATATTTTTGACGCCAAGCTTCAGCATCAGGTAGATTTGTAAAGTAATCTTTTTTCATATTTTTATCTTATAATAATAATGACTATTACATTACTATTGTGCTGGGTATTGCCCGCTCCAAGTTTCAGAAATCACTTCATTGGTTGCTTGTGAAGCGAGTTGTACACGAATATCCGTTGCCTTTTTACTATCTTGGACGTTGAATCTAACAATTACACGCCATCCTTTTATTATTGGATTGTACTGTGAATTACAGCTTACAATAGAGCCGTTAGTAATACTTGAAATTACTTTGACTGGGTCATTTTCTGATAATGAAGGACCAGCGAAGTCAATCACGTACGCATTAGAGCCATCAAGTTTACGAATTAAATTAGCTTGTTTTATATCGCCGAGTGATAATCGGGTACTAATAGCTTTTGCGATATTATTAGGATAACGCTGTAATTCATGTAATGAATAATGTAATCGATATTTTATATCAAGCACGTCGCCAGCTTTATATTGTTTTTCTGGCACCCAAAAAGTGACAATATTATCGTTAGTTTCGTCTGCTGTTGGGATTTCAACTAATTCGACTCGTCCTTTTTGCCAATCGCCTAAAATTTCAGTCCAAACGCTTGGTCGTTTTTCATAGTGATCATCGAGATCTTGATAATCATC
Source organism: Gilliamella sp. Imp1-1 (assembly GCF_001690415.1). NCBI lineage: Bacteria > Pseudomonadati > Pseudomonadota > Gammaproteobacteria > Orbales > Orbaceae > Gilliamella > Gilliamella sp. Imp1-1. Next base: position 41,378 of record NZ_LZHK01000037.1, on the reverse strand, counting down.
AAAACCTTTATCACGCTGAATTAAGCCAAAAGCTTTTGGGTTTTCTAAGCTATACGATGAAAAAGATAGACGTTTAGGGTTATTTAATGGACGCCAGATCCATTCGTTATTATTTGCTAAAATTGATAGTCCATTAGAATCATGCATTGCAGGTCGATAATTTAACAATGGTGATGGTTGATTAGGCCCAAATAAAAACATACTGGTTAGTGGGGCAATGCCAAGTTTTTTTACAGAATCGCGGAAAAAGACCTTAGCTTGAACTGTAACAGTAGTATCAATACTTGGAATCAATGTAATTTTATAAGCACCAGTTACGCTTGGTGAGTCAAGTAATGCATAGATAACTAAATGTTTTTGATTTGGTTCTGGTCTTTCAATCCAGTACTCTTTAAAACGTGGAAATTCTTCACCAGACATTTCTCCAGTGTTAATGGCAAGCCCTCTTGCCGAAAGACCATAGCGTTGATCTTTACCTACCGCACGAAAATAACTGCCACCAAGAGCTGAAAATATTTCATCGTCGGTTTTTGTTGGATTATTAATTGGGTAATGGACTTTAAAACCAGCAAAACCCAAATTTTTAGTATCTAGTTTATCAAGATTAATCTGGCTTAAATCAAAATAGCTAGGATCATATTGTATTGGAGTTATTTGGTTATTAACAATTTCATTAATCTTTATTGGAACATCAAAGTACATTCCTTCGTGATAAAACTCAAGTTTGAAACGGCTTTTTTGATCACCCCAGTAAGCTTTTTTATGATTAAATAGAATTTTTTGGTAATCAGCAAATTGTAAAGATGCTAATTCATTAGGAATATTTTTAGATGGTTGAACATAAGCCTTTTTAGATAGTTTTTCAGCTTTTTCAACTACATCATCAAGCGAAAAAGCCCATGCAGAAAAACTAATACAAGTAGCTGAAGCTAAGCAAAGCACCTTGCAAATTAAAGTTTTATTAAACTTATGAATTGGAAATAAATTGCACATAAAAGACTCGCGTTAGTATTATCTAAAAATATTAAAATAATTGATAATATTGTTTTTTGGATCATCTAAGCATTTCTCAACGTAATCCACTTTCATTTCTTGAAGAATGCTTGGGTTTTCGTTTATTAGGAAGTAAGAATAGTCATCTTTAGTAATCTTTGCTTTTAAGGATGATATATCTTGTTCTGACATTCTAAATTGTGGTCGAAAATATTGTGTTATTTTTGCATTATCTTTTGTATAAATTGCTGCAACGAAATCAGCTGAATATTGGCAATAACTTTTTATATTGTTTTCAGTTGCTTTTATTTTACTTAGTTCCATATTATGTTCGGCTTGGTTTTCCTCAACTACTTTTTTGAGTTGCACATGATACTTTAATTTATATAGTTCATTTAAATAAAAATTCAATACACAAGAGGAGAGGTTATTATCGCCTTTACAATTTAGAATACCTTGTTTAATAATGTAGTTATCGAAGTTTTTATCACCAACAAACCGAATTAATTGATTTTTAGCATCAACAACATAAGGGTCGTTAGTTTCAGTTTGTTGTTTTAATAGAGATAGTTGCTCTGTTTCGGAAATTGGTTCATTATTTTTTAAAGGTAAATTTTTTTTTGCACAACTTGTGACAAGAATAGCAACAAAGGTGCATATAAGGATATTACTTACTTTCATTTATCAAATTCCATGAGCATATTCTTTAGGTTAATTTTAAAGCGAGCAACTTTGCCACTAGTTTAGTCACGTTATTAGTAACAACAGCCACTTATAACGATTATTGTTGTAGCGCGAAATTATATACTCTTATTAATTTAAAAAACACTAGCAGATTAAATTAAATTTATAAAAATTGTACTTTATATACGGTCATTTTTCTCTAATGTTTGCATATTTTTTTATTATCGACCGTAAATTTAGTTTCATGATCAACTGAGGGTTTAAATTTCCCCTTTGCTTTTAAAAAAGCGATTAGTTGCTCTGCATTCATGTTGGATTTTGAACAAGTATGAAATATGGCATCTTCTCCAAACTTACTTTTGATAGCATCAAGTAAAGAAGATTCGGTATAATTGTTTCCATTCATCATATGCAATACTTCGTGTCCATGAATTGACATTATAGCCTCCCTGAATTATTGTTCATTTTAATGATTAATTCATTATTTCTAGCCGCGAAAGATAACAGATATTTTTAATAAGAAAAAGAGGTTTAATATTAAAAATATAATAAAGTTTTAATTATTCCCCCTGATTTACATCGGGGGAAGAAATAACAGCAAAAAAGCTGTAAATTCAAGTAAGAATAATCTTTCTTTTATTTTTTAATTGTTGGCTAATTTTGTAATGATTGATTGATTTTCGCTTTTAACCTGATGAATAACAACAGAGATAGTATCAGCAAGTTTGTAGCAAACCTCATCTTTAATTTTGATGATTCCTTCCTCAGGTAACGAGATAATTTCTTCCTTGACTGAGTGAATCATTGAAAGTGGCACAAATGCAAAAGCGCCTATATCACATAAACGAACTCGAGCACCACCACGATTGATATCGATAATTTCAGCAGAAAAACTTTCACCTACTTTATTTGACAAGTATTGAGCATAAAGGTTTTCAGCCATATCACGTTCTGCATAGCGTAATGTTTTGCGTCTTTCATTCATGTTTTTTAATTGATCTTTATCGGGTGCGATTAATTCTTGTGATCGGATAAATGCTTTGATTAATCGATGGTTGACCATATCACCATATTTACGTATTGGTGAAGTCCATGTTGCATAGGCATCAAATCCCAAACCAAAATGTGGTTTAGGTTCAGTTGAAAAATCAGCAGGGCTTTGGAACTTGCGAAGTTTTGTTGACAAAAATGGAGTGTTGTCGATTATACGACGCAACTTTACGTAACCATCGAAAGATAATAATGATTCTTTATCAAATTCAGTGATTCCGTTGTCATTTAAAAAAGTCACTACTTGTTCAATATATTTATTATCAAAACCTGAATGAATATTAAAAATTCCAAAACCAATTTTATTTTTTAATTGCAATGTTAAAGCTTGGTTAGCTAAAACCATGACTTCTTCTACTATTTGATTTGCAATCCGACGAGACTCTTTAATTATTGATTTAACTTGGCGATTTTCATCAAGTTCAAAACGATAATCTCCATTATCTTTAAAAACTAATGCATGATTTTGCCGCCATGTCATACGAATTTTTGCTAAGTCAGCTAAATGTTTAAGTTGCTGTTTAATAATTGGATTATTAGTTTCTAAATCTTCATTATTTTCTAAAAAATTAGAAACATTGTTATAAGTTAATTTAGCTTTTGATTCAATCCAAGCTGGTATAAAAGTGATCTCATCGCTATTAATATTGCCCGTTTCGTCAATACTCATTTTACATATCATTGCTGGACGTTTTTGATTTGCTTTTAATGAACATAAATCATTGGCAAGCTCTTTGGGTAGCATAGGGATATTAAAATCAGGCAAATAAGTGGTAAAATTTCTGATTTTGGCAATACGATCAAGTTCGCTATCTTGTAATACATAAGCGGTAGGATCGGCAATGGCAACCGTCAATTGATAATCTCCTTGTTCACCTTTTGATATCGCAATAGCATCATCCATATCTTCTGTATCTTCGCTATCGATGGTGAAAAAGTTAACATCGGTTAAATCTTGACGGTTATCAAGTTCAGTAACGTTAATTGATAATGAATCGAACTGTGGGGCGTGAGTTTCTAAATCGTAGCGCGCTAACGTTTTTAGCCAAAGTTGATAAGGTGAATTGCTTTCAGCAACAAAACGAACAATTTCGGCAAGAAATTGATTCTGTTCTTCTTGCAAAGGGTGAGAAACAAGCGTTGCCACAACCCAATCGCCTTCTTTTAGTTTTTCGCTAACTTGCTTGTTTATTTTGCAACGAATGGCTAGATTAGTTGACATATTTTCAGGATAAATAACCATTGCACGATCTTGAAAGCCTATTTTGCCAATAAATTTTTGCAATGCACTTTCAATTAATGATTCAGGTTCAAAAGACTCTTTATCGTTATTACTTATTACTGTCCCTGATACCTTATCACCATTGCAAACTCTTTTCATTTTAGCAATAGGGATGAAATAACTTTTTTTATTATCAACATCTAAAAAACCAAATCCTTTTTCATGAGCTCTAATAGTGCCTTCAACGCGTGGTGTTTGTTCATGGAGTTCTTGTTTTAATTGTGCAAGTAGAGGGTTATTTTGAAACATATGGCTTAATACTAGTTAAAAAGTTGGTGTTAAATTCTATCATATTTATGTAAATTGTGGTTATTGAATTAATCGGTGATGGTATTGAAAATAGACGTATAATAATGCCACTTAAAATAATTGGTCAAATTAGAGTATGAAATTAAACTATAAATTACAGGGTGATGGACAACCGATAGTGTTTTTACATGGGGTGTTTGGTAGTTTAGATAATTTAAATATGATAGCGAAAAATTTTGTGCAGCATTATCAAACCGTGCAAGTTGATCTTCGTAATCATGGGCATTCCCCTTGGTCTGATAAGATAACTTATCAAACTATGGCTGAAGATGTAGCTGAACTTTGTTATGATTTACAATTAAAAGATATAATATTAGCTGGTCACTCAATGGGGGGGAAGGTTGCTTTGCAATTGTCGCAAATGCTTTCAGATTCTATCCAAAAAATTGTTGCTATCGATATTGCGCCTATAAAATATCACCGTTCGGCCAATGCCACTATTTTAAGAGTGTTAATGTATTGCCTTAGTAACCAAATTACCGATAAAAAGCAGATCATCAATTTAATGGAACAAGTAGGGATTAACATGCCAACCATTCTTTTTTTACTAAAATCGTTTAAGAATGATAAATGGTTGTTTAATATTGAAGCAATTAATTCACAATATGCTCATATATGCGATTGGCAAAATATCTCTCCTTGCTTAAAACCCACGTTATTTATTCGGGGAGGTAACTCTACTTATATTACAAATGAAGCTTATCCAGCGATTTTCGAACAATTTCCTAATGCAAAAATTGAAGTAGTTGAAGGTGCTGGGCATAATGTTCACGCTGAAAAAACGTCACAAGTTTTGCAACTTCTACATAACTGGATAGAGGGATGAATGGTATTTAACTTGCAAACATTTAGAGTGAATTACAAAATAATCGTTGCTGCTTGGCAACTTGTTTGTTAGGTGCATTAACCGTTATAACAACCATTTTACACTGAGCATTATAAGTTTTACTGGTGAGCTTATAGTGCCAACCAGAAGGAATAATTTGGTTTGTGGTATAAGGGTAGCTATCAAGTAGCTGAAAAGCAATTTTGTTGGCACGTAAGTAGTTTGTAAAGTAGTGATGTTTATAAAACAATGCTTGTTGGTAATTAACAAATCCTAACATAATAATTGAAAATAATAGCGTTGCTATCATAACTTCAATTAAACTAAAGCCAGCTATTTTTTTCTTTTTGTTATTCACAATAAATAGCCTTTTTTTCTGGGCAATAATCGAGCCAATGACCTTTTTCAACAATCAATCGATTGTTATCAAAATGTGCAAGTGTATATAAATAGAAGCCTTTAGATTCGCCCCTTACTAACACATACTTATCAATTTTTAATAAAGACTTTTTTATACATGCTTTTAATTGATAAGTGGGTTCAGTCATACAATACCAATTTGTTTTAGGAGTTTGCCAATTTTGGGTTATTGCCCAAGTTAAAGATGAACTAGCTTGATTAAATTTTTGATAGTATTGACTTTCCATTAAGATAGTTTTTTGCCACGAGGTAATAAGTATATTAAAACCAATTAATAGCACCAATCCCACAACCATCAAAATAATTACCATTAAAATAGTGCTAAACCCAGACGAAGTATAAATTTGTTTAAAATAGGTTTTCATTTTTGATTATTTCAGTTATGTGATAATTAATCTGCTTGTTTTTTCTTAATTCAGCAGTAACAGATAGACTAATGGCATCGGGTAGCTGTTTTATTGTAAAATCGGTTACTTTGATTTCGTTTGAATCAAATAAGTTTTCCCATTTAGTTCCAAAACAATCTATTGCTCCTGTTTTATAGGCTATATTGTTTTCTTTATAGCGATAGGTAAAAACATCTGACTTTATAGGGGAAAATTTGTCCCAAACCCAAGAATTGCGAATTTCGCTATCGTATCGAAGAACAATACATTTTCCTTGTTTATCGATTTTAATAGCTTTAGCTGTTATTTTTTTGGGGTCATTAGCAATAAAACCAGCTCGTCTTATGTCTTTTTTCATACCAGCTAATCCAAGTTCAATTGCCTGTTGTAAACGTGTTTTTTGATAATATTGCATCATACTTGTTTGTAATTGAATGTAAAACGAGGTTATACCCATAAAAATTAGACTTGATAATATTAAGCTAATAAGCATTTCAAATAAGGAATATCCAGATGCTTTTAACATGGAGGTAAGCCTGTTATATAGCTATTTTCTGCACAGAATCGAATGCGTCCAAATAAAGAAATAAAAATCCTGCTAGTACCTATCTTATTTTTTAATTGGAAAGACATTGTTTGTGCTAAGTTGCGACGACCTAAGATCAAAGCATTTTTATTGTTTAATAATTCACTAATTTCAACAGAATTATCAGGTTTGATAAAATAAAGTACTCCTTCACTGCACGAAGTGGGTTTTTCATCATTAGTGATAGCAATACACCAAGGTGAAGTAAATTGATGAATAATGTAATTCTCATTTTTAATCGACGCTTTTATTTGAACTTCATACAAAAAATAAGCTAACTGTTTGGTTGTATAAGCTAATTCATTACGCAGTTGTTGCTCTTTCCAATGCTCAACGCCTATTGTGACTAAAATAGCACTAATACAAATAGTTATTAACAGTTCTAGTAATGAAAATCCCCAATTTTGCATAATGTTATTTTTTTAAGATCGTAGTAAAGCAAGTGTAGCTTGGAATAAAATAACTAATTATTTATTGCTTTTAATTTGTGATGAGCTACGCAAATAAATTGTACTTTTTTATATTGATAAAACTTTGATAGAAATTAGTTCAAAATCATTCAGGTAGAACATTTATTTTATTAGATATTTTTTTATTTAATGTTTTTGTTTTTTGAAAATATGAATCATCATTATAAAAAAGGCCAAAAACGGTATTGATTGAGAGGATATGATTAAACCACTTAAAAAGCGAGAAAGATTATATTATACTGTCTATCTATTTATTATTTGCTAACGGGCTATAAATTAAAGGAAACTTGAGATGCAACAATTACAAACTATTATTGAAGCAGCATTTGAACGTCGTGCTGAGATTACACCGTCAAATGTTGATACAGTTACACGTGATGCGATTAACCAATGCATTGCTTTATTAGACAGTGGTAAAATGCGTGTCGCAGAAAAAATCAATGGTGATTGGGTAACTCATCAATGGTTAAAAAAAGCGGTTTTGCTCTCTTTCCGTATTAACGAAAACCAACTGATTGATGGCGGTCCGACTAACTATTATGACAAAGTGCCATTAAAATTTGCTGAATATGATCAAGCAAGATTCCAACAAGAAGGTTTCCGTGTTGTTCCATCTGCTATTGCTCGTAAAGGTGCCTATGTTGCTCGAAATACTGTATTAATGCCATCTTATGTCAATATTGGTGCTTATGTCGATGAAGGTACGATGGTTGATACATGGGTAACTGTTGGTTCTTGTGCGCAAATTGGTAAAAATGTTCATTTATCGGGTGGTGTTGGTATTGGTGGTGTTTTAGAACCGTTACAAGCTAACCCAACCATTATTGAAGATAACTGTTTTATTGGTGCACGTAGCGAAATTGTTGAAGGCGTTATTGTTGAAGAAGGTAGCGTAATTTCAATGGGTGTATTTATTGGTCAAAGTACTAAAATATATGACCGTGCAACTGGTGAAATTCACTATGGACGTGTACCAGCTGGTTCAGTAGTTGTTTCTGGCAACTTACCGACAAAAGATGGCAAATATAGTCTTTATTGTGCAGTTATTGTGAAAAAAGTTGATGCTAAAACTTTAGGTAAAGTAGGTATCAATGAATTGCTTCGTACTATCGATTAATTCACGCTTATATTTTAAAGTCGCCTAAATTATTGTTAGGCGACAATTATTCTATTTATTAACTAGATAATTTTAGTTTTATAACCATTAGAAGAGGAGAATTTATGCCTTCTTTTGATATCGTTTCAGAAATTCAAATGCCAGAAGTTAAAAATGGTGTTGAAAATGCCACTCGAGAGTTAGCTACTCGTTGGGACTTTAAAAATGTTGAAGCATCGTTTGAATTAAATGAAAAAAATGAAACGATTAAAGTAACAAGCCAATCTGATTTCCAAGTACAGCAACTGCTCGATATCCTGCGTGATAAGCTAGCTAAACGTGGTATTGATGGTGGTGCACTTGAAATTCCTGAAGAAATGGAGCACAGCGGTAAACTTTATAGCATTACGGTTAAGCTTAAGCAGGGTATTGATAAAGAGCTAGCTAAAAAAATTGTAAAAGCGATCAAAGACAGCAAAATTAAAGTGCAAGCTCAAGTTCAAGGTGAACAAGTTCGTGTTACAGGTAAATCACGTGATGATTTACAAACTACTATGGCATTAGTTAAAAATAGCGAATTTGGTCAACCGTTTCAATTTACCAATTTTAGAGATTAATGTGTTATTGAGTTGATATTGCCAACAATTGTCGGCAATATTATCCCTTGAACTTTGTAAAAAATTTCAGAAAAGACAGCGTTTGAATAAGGGGATGCAATAACTATTATGATGTTTTAAACCTGAATGTAAGTAGATAAAAAACGAGATTTTTTGTAAATACGTTATGCTGTCTGCTTGTCTATCCTCTTAATTATAACAATATTTATTATGATGAAAAAAGTAGCTATATATTTATTTTTTCTTATCTTTTCTGGGCATTTGTTTGCACAAGAACCTAATAGCGAAGTAAAGGAAATAAAGAAAGTTTTTATTGATAATCTATTATCAAAAATGACGCTTCAAGAAAAAGCGGGACAATTGCGCCTAATTAGTGTTGGTGGTGATCTAACGTTAGATAAAGTACTTGATAAAATCGAAGCAGGTGAAATTGGTGGCATTTTTAATACTGTTGTCGAACCTGACCTTTCTCAAATGCAGGAGCGTGCTCTAAAATCTCGCAATAAAATTCCTCTATTTTTTGGTTTTGATATAATTCATGGACATAGAACTATCTTCCCGATTAATTTAGGTATTGCATCCACTTGGGATCGTAGTGCAATTGCAAAAGCTGCTGAAGTATCAGCTGACGAAGCTACCTCGGATGGGGTAAATATAACTTGGGCGCCAATGGTTGATATTACACGTGATCCTAGATGGGGGCGTGTGTCTGAAGGGTTTGGTGAAGATCCTTATTTAACCTCAGAAGCTGGGCGTATTTTTGTTGAAAAGATGCAAAAGCAATCGCTTGCCGATAAAAAATCATTGGTGGCATCAGTAAAACATTTTGCACTTTATGGCGCAGTTGAAGCAGGGCGTGAGTATAACAGTACGGATATGAGCGAACGCAAAATGTTCCAAGAATATCTTGTGCCTTATAAAGCAGCAATTGATGCAGGTAGTCGAGCTGTGATGGTTTCGTTAGTGAGCGTTAATGGTATTCCAGCAACGGGGAATCATTGGTTGTTAACCGAAGTACTACGGAATCAGTGGCATTTTGATGGTGTTGTTGTTAGTGATCATGGAGCTATTCGTGAACTTATAAATCATGGCGTAGCTAGTGATCCGAAAGATGCTGTACGTGTTGCGATTAAAGCTGGCATTGATATAAGTATGAATGATGAATATTTCTTACAATTTTTGCCTGAATTAGTCGAAGAAGGTGCCATTACAGAAGATGAAATAAACCAAGCTTGTCGTCATGTACTTGAACTTAAATATGATATGGGGTTATTTAGTGATCCTAATCGTAATTTAGATCCAAAATTAGATATCGATACAATGTTTGCTGATAATCGATTACATCGTGAAGAAGCTCGTGATGTGGCACGCCGCAGTATTGTGTTATTAAAAAATGAGAATGAGATATTACCGCTAGCTAAAAATAAGAAAATTGCGGTGATTGGTCCATTAGCTGATTCAAAACGTGATATTTTGGGGAGTTGGTCGGGAGCAGGGCGTGCTAATTTAGCGGTAACTCCATTAGAAGGTATTAAAAATGCAGTTAAAAATCCTGAATCAATTAGCTATGCATTTGGTGCCAATCTTTCTGATGATGAAAATTTATATCGGTTTTTAAATTTATACGGAGAAACAACTAAATTTGATAATCGACCAGCCGATAAAATGATTGCAGAAGCGGTGAAAATAGCTAAAAAAGCTGATATTGTTATTGCCTTTGTTGGTGAAGCAGAAGGAATGGCTCATGAATCATCAAGCAGAACAGATCTATCTTTGCAAGCGACTCAAAAACAATTAATTAAAGCAATGAAGAAAACAGGTAAACCTTTGGTCATTGTCTTAATGAATGGTCGTCCTTTAACACTATCTGAAGAATATGCTCAAGCTGATGCTATGCTTGAAACTTGGTTTTTAGGAACTGAAGGAGGTAATTCCATTGCCGATGTACTATTTGGTGACTATAACCCTTCGGGTAAATTACCCATGTCTTTTCCTTATAATGTTGGGCAGATCCCAGTCTATTATAGCCATTTGAATACAGGCCGTCCTCGTGGTACGGAAAATATGGGCAAATATACAACCTCGTATTTTGATAGTCCTAATGAGCCGTTATTCCCCTTCGGGTTTGGTTTGAGTTATACCAATTTTACGATGGACTTTTCATTATCAAGTACTAAAATGAATCGAGAAGGTGAAATTATTGTCACCGTTAATGTTGAAAATACAGGGAATAGAGAAGGTATGCAGACCGTCCAGCTTTATTTGCAAGATGTGACAGCGTCGGTTAGCCGCCCAGTGAAAGAGTTAATTGGTTTTGATAATATTACTTTAAAACCGCACACTAAGGGGCAAGTAAAATTTGTGATTAAATATGATATGCTGAAATTCTGGAACAATAAAATGCAATATGTTGCCGAACCAGGAAAATTTAATGTGTATATCGGTAGTGATTCGACAACTCAGAACAAGCAAACATTTACTTTGCTTGATTAATACTTGTTAAATAATTTGGGTAATTTTCATATAGGATAATGCTGTGCAAAATGATATTACTTTTTATCAACGTTTTAAGTCTGATATTTTAGCTGGTTTAAAAGTCATTACCATTCGAGATAAAAGTGAATCACATTTTAAAGTTGGTGATAAGCTTCGTGTTGGAACTTTTGAAACTGATGAGTATTTTTGTACAATTAAAATAGTTAATATTACACAAATTACATTTGATCAACTTACCGAAAACCATGCCCAACAAGAGAATATGACTTTGAGTGATTTGAAAAAAGTAATTTCTGACATATACCCCAATGAAAATCATTTTTTTGTAATTCATTTTTCGCTCTTATAATAAAAAAGACGCATTGTTAATGCGCCCTATTTATTTTTATAACTAGCAAAAAACTATTGATTTATAGGTAGCACATCTAAAATTAGACCATCCACAGCAATAATTTCAACACGCTGCCCAACATTAAGATCTTCAACGCATCTTGCCGACCATGTTCCATCTTTGATTTTTACTCGACCTGAGCCATTAACAATAGCATCTGTGACAACTGTTTTAATACCAATTAAATCTTGTTGTGGCTGATTGATTTCGCCTTTATTTGATTTATCTTTACCTTGCTTTTTGAGCCAAAGCCACCAAAGATAAGCAGATACAAGCGTTAGAATTGCGAATAAAATCCACAAAATTGGCCAAGAAAGAGGTAAAATCCAAGCAATTAAACCAACAATAATGGCAGCAATCCCACTCCAAAGCCCGTATCCGCAGGTACCAAGTAATTCTATAATCAGCAAAATACCGCCTAAAGCAATAAATACCCATTGAGGCGAATTATAGAAAACCATAAAAAAATCAGTCATGATCAATTACCTTTAAGATTCATTCAGTAAAAATCTTAAACATAGCGTTTATAGATTTTGTCAAAAAGTTTCAGGAAACACTATGTTTAAGTATAAAATTTGATTTTTATTTAGTATTTTTAATTATTTCATTAATGCCTCCAAGGCTGTCCATGATCCACAAAATTGGCCAAGAAAACGGTAAAATCCAAGCAATTAAAACAATAATAAAAGTAGCGATCCCACTCCAAAAACCATATTTGCCGGTATCGAGTAATTTTATAACTAGCAAAATACCACCTAGAACAATAAATCCCCAATAAGGCGGATTATAGAAAACCATCAAAAAACCATTCATTATCAATCACCTCTAAGATTCATTCAGTGAAATTTCTAAATATAGAGTTTACGATTTTGTTAAAAAGTTTTCAGGGAACACTTTGCCTATGTATAAAATTTGATTTTTTATTTCGTGTTTTTAATCAATTCAGCAATACCGCCAATGCTACCCATTAAACTTGACGCATCAAGTGGCATCATAATCACTTTACTATTATCCGATGAACCAATTTGTTGTAATGCTTCAGTATATTTTTGGGCAACAAAGTAGTTAATAGCATTAATATTACCTGCAGCAATAGCATCGGATACCATTTGAGTTGCTCTTGCTTCTGCTTCGGCAGCACGTTCACGCGCTTCGGCTTGTAAAAAGGCAGATTGTCTTTCACCTTCTGCTTTTAAAATTTCAGATTGTTTTTCACCTTCAGAGCGTAAAATCGCTGCTTGACGAACACCTTCTGCTTCGAGAATTTCGGCACGTTTATTACGTTCTGCTTTCATTTGCGCATTCATCGCAGCAATCAATTCTGCTGGTGGGCGAACATCTCGAATTTCGATACGGGTAATTTTGATTCCCCATGGACTTGTTGCCTCATCGACAATACTTAGTAACTTAGAGTTAATATGATCACGTTGTGATAACATTTCATCCAATTCCATGCTACCTAAAACAGTACGAATATTAGTCATCATTAAATTAATGACAGCACGCTCTAATTGATTTACTTGATATGCAGCCCTTGCTGCTTCTTGTACTTGGATAAAGCAAACAGCATCAATTTGCACATTAGCATTATCTTTTGAAATGACTTCTTGTGATGGAATATCGAGTACTTGCTCCATCATATTAATTTTACGACCAACACCATCCATAAACGGAATAATGATATTTAAACCGGGTTCAAGTGTATGGGTATATTTACCAAAACGTTCAATAGTATATTGATAACCTTGGGGAACAATTGTAATTGCCTTTAAGACAGTAATTAACGCAAGCAAAACAATAACACCAATGACGATATAAAATACTGGCATAGTTCAAAAATCCTTATAATTTTTTATAATAAAAATGAGTCAACCATTTTATAGATTATTAAATTTTTTGCCTAGTTATAAATGCGAAGTTTGTTTTTTAAAATAAATAATCTCTTGACAGTGTGCTAGTAAACTAGTTTAATAGTACAAAATTTATTTTTAATCGATAAAAATTATGAAAGCACAATATTTACATCTTATTACTCGTCAATTCACCAGCTTTGGTTGGTGGTGCGTTACCTTTTGCGGGTGATGTAATGATGTATTGTCTTTTTTACACAACCCGCTTTATGCGGGTTTTTTAGTTTTTTGGATGTTAAACGAATCAGCTAAATAAAAATTTAAATGTAGAGAGCCAACAATGAATAAGCCGACATTAACACAAATAACCCAAACCATCGGTTATTATCAAGATCCAACTCAAGTGTTTTATCAATTGTGCGATAGTAAACCGGCAACGTTGTTACTAGAATCAGCCGAAATTGATAATAAGCAAGGAATTAAAAGTGTCATGATTGTCGATAGTGCATTACGTATTTCGGCAATAAATAATGAAGTGACTTTTAAGGCATTGACCACAAATGGTGAAAAGCTATTACCTTTATTACAACAGGCTTTTACAGACAAGTTAGATAATGTACAAGTGGATGAACAAACACTTAAATTGGTATTTCCCACTATTGATAGTATGCAAGATGAAGATTCAAGATTAAAGTCGCTATCAGTTTTTGATGCATTACGCACATTATTGACTATTGTGAATATCCCTGAACAATGTGGTCAAGATGCGATTTTTGTTGGTGGGCTATTTTGTTACGACCTTGTCGCTGGATTTGAAAACTTACCTAATTTACCTACAGAGCAGCGTTGTCAAGATTTCTGTTTTTATTTAGCTGAAACAATATTAGAAATAAATCATAAAGATCATAAATCCATTTTAAAAACGACGGTTTTCACTTCTGATTTAAAAGAAACTGAGCGCTTAACACAACGGTTAGCTAATTTACAAGCAACATTAAATAGCCCAATGAAAGCCATTCATACTCAGTCCCTTGCTAATATCGATGTGACATGTAATAAAAGTGATGATGATTTCAATACAGTTATCAAAAAAATGCAAGATGCAATTGAGCAGGGGGAAATTTTTCAAGCAGTACCTTCACGGCGTTTTAAATTACCTTGCCCTGAACCATTATCGGCTTATCAGATATTAAAAAACAATAATCCAAGCCCTTACATGTTTTATATGCAAGATAGTGATTTTGTGTTATTTGGGGCCTCACCTGAAAGTGCACTTAAGTATACTAAAGCAACTAATCAAGTTGAAATCTACCCAATTGCCGGTACTCGTCCACGTGGATTAACTACAAATGGTGAAATTGATTTTGATTTAGATAGTAGGTTAGAACTTGAAATGCGCACCGATAAAAAAGAACTAGCCGAACACTTAATGTTAGTTGATTTAGCTCGCAACGATTTAGCGCGTATCTGTAAACCCGGTACTCGTTATACTAAAGATTTGTTAAAAGTGGATCGTTACTCTTTTGTGATGCATTTAGTTTCGCGTGTGGTTGGTCAGTTACGCAGTGATTTAGATGCGCTTCATGCTTATCAAGCCACTATGAATATGGGAACATTAACAGGAGCACCCAAAGTTCGTGCGATGCAATTAATTGCTGAATCAGAAAAAGTTAAACGTGGTAGCTATGGTGGTGCTGTTGGCTATTTTACCGCGAATGGCGATCTTGATACCTGTATTGTGATTCGAAGTGCCTATGTCGAAGATGGCATAGCGACAGTACAAGCTGGCAGTGGTGTGGTGCTAGATTCAAAGCCACAATCAGAATCTGATGAATCACGTAATAAAGCACGTGCAGTTATTCGAGCTATCATGGCAGCGCATAATGTAGAAGGTGTATTCTAATGGCTAATATCTTATTTATTGATAATATTGATTCTTTTACTTATAACTTGGTCGATCAATTACGTAATAGTAAGCATTGTGTGACGATTTATCGAAATACTATCCCTGCAAATGTAATTATTGAAAAATTGTCACAAATGCAAAACCCTATTTTAATGTTATCACCAGGTCCAGGAGCGCCAAGTGACGCTGGATGCATGCCAGAACTGTTAAAACGTTTAAAAGGTAAATTGCCTATTATTGGTATCTGCCTTGGTTATCAAGCTATTGTGGAATCCTATGGTGGAGCGATTGTGCCAGCTGGCGATATTTTGCATGGTAAGGCATCTTTAATTGAGCATGATGAGCAAGCGATGTTTAAAGGATTACCAAATCCGCTACCGGTGGCTCGTTATCACTCTTTAAAAGGTGAAAATATTCCAAAAACACTAACCATCAATGCGCTTTGCAATAATATTGTAATGGCAGTTCGTAATGATGAGGATCGGGTTTGTGGTTTTCAATTTCATCCAGAATCTATATTAACCATTCAAGGTGTAGAATTATTAGAACAAACTATTAAATGGGCACTAAATCCTCCACAAAAACAAGAGAAGCCAAAACAGGAGGCTATTGTTGATAAGCAAGAGTATAATATTCAACCTATTGTTAATAAATTATATTTAGGGCAAACCCTTACACAAGAGGAAAGTAAAATACTATTTAATTTAATTATTCAAGGTAAGATTGAACCAACTGTATTGGCTACCGCAATAATTAGTATGAAAGTTCGTGGTGAAAAACCGGATGAAATAGCAGGGGCAGCTTTAGCATTGCTTGAGAATGCCGATCATTTTGATTCTCCAGATTATGATTTTACTGATATTGTTGGTACTGGGGGTGATGGCACCAATAGCATTAACATCTCAACAGCTAGTGCTTTTGTGGCTGCAGCATTAGGTTATAAAGTGGCTAAACATGGTAATCGTGGTGTATCAAGTAAATCAGGCTCTTCCGATGTGCTTTCTGCCTTAGGCATTAAATTAAATATGTCAGCACAAACATCTCGTCAGGCATTAGATGAACTTG
Source organism: Gilliamella sp. Imp1-1 (assembly GCF_001690415.1). Taxonomy (NCBI): domain Bacteria; kingdom Pseudomonadati; phylum Pseudomonadota; class Gammaproteobacteria; order Orbales; family Orbaceae; genus Gilliamella; species Gilliamella sp. Imp1-1. Next base: position 24,951 of record NZ_LZHK01000037.1, on the reverse strand, counting down.
GTGTGTGCTTCTTATTTGCCCAGCAATATCATTCAGGTTTTCGCCATGCAGCACCAATACGCCAACAATTAAAAACTCGGACCATTTTTAATGTGTTAGGACCATTGATTAATCCATCTCGTCCTAAACGTATTTTATTAGGCGTGTATCATCCAGATTTGATCCAACCGATTGCTGAAACATTAAAAATGCTTAATTATAAACATGCTTATGTGGTGCATGGCGCAGGTATGGACGAGGTTGCTATTCATGGCGAAACTGACGTTGCTGAAGTTAAAGATGGTAAAATTCGATATTTTACGCTTAAACCTGATGATTTTGGCTTGCCAACATTTACCTTAAAAGATATTGAAGGGGGTACACCTGAGCAGAATCGTGATATGTTAATTGCCATTTTACAAGGTCACGGAAAACCAGCACACCAATCAGCAATTGCCGCTAATGTTGCGATGTTAATGAGCTTATTTGGCGAGTCAAATTTAAAACAAAATGCACAACGGGCAATTGAGATGATGCAAAGTGGTAAACCTTATGCATTATTACAACAACTAGCAGCAAGATAACAAGTGGAGAATAACATGGCAATTGCAGCATTAGTAAAAAATGTTGAAATGGCAACAGTACTAAAAAAGATCATTGACGATAAACAGATTTGGTTAACGCAGCAGCAGGAAACAAATCCACTTACAATGTTCAAATCAGCAGTAATACCTAGTGATCGCAATTTTTATCAAGCGTTAAATCAATCTAAAACGGTTTTTATTTTAGAGTGTAAAAAAGCGTCGCCATCAAAAGGATTGATTCGGGATGATTTTGATCCAGCCGCTATTGCTAAAGTTTATAAAGATTATGCTTCAGTAGTTTCAGTATTGACTGATGAAAAATATTTTCAAGGTAGCTTTGAATTTTTACCCATAGTTCGTAATGAAATCATACAACCCGTGCTTTGTAAGGACTTTATTATTGATGAATATCAGATCTATTTAGCGCGTTATTATCAAGCTGACGCAGTACTATTAATGCTATCTGTATTGACGGATGATGAATATCGTCATCTAAGTAACATTGCTCATAAGCTCAATATGGGGATATTGACAGAAGCTAGTACTGAAAACGAAGTTGAAAGAGCCATCCAACTGGGTGCGAAAGTAATCGGTATTAATAATCGTAACTTAAGGGATTTGACGGTTGATCTAAATCGGGTAAAAGCCTTATCCAAATCAATTCCTAACGATCGCATTATTATTAGTGAATCGGGTATTTATACTCACAATCAGGTTAAAGAACTGAGTCGTTTTGCAGATGGATTCTTAATTGGTAGTGCGTTAATGTCTGAACCAAACTTAACTTTGGCAATTCGCAAGTTGATGTTAGGCGAAAATAAAGTATGCGGTTTAACACGTCCCGAAGATGCTGTTAGTGCTTATCAAGCTGGTGCAGTTTATGGTGGTTTGATTTTTGTTACAAATTCAGCACGTTATATACAGCCAATTAAGGCTCGAAAAGTTATTGTTGCAGCACCGCTTAATTGGGTTGGTGTATTTCGAAATGAAGAGATCGAAACAGTAGTTCGAATAGCAAAACAGTTATCCTTGTATGCTGTCCAACTGCATGGTAATGAAGATGAAAACTATATCGAAATGTTGCGACAAGAATTACCCAGAACTTGCCAAATTTGGAAAGCATTAAGTATTGGTAGCACCGTTCCTGAACATAATAATCTCTTAATCTCACGTTATCTGTTTGATAACGAGGATGGTGGTACAGGTGAATGTTTTGATTGGACAATGCTCACTAATCATAATTTAAATAATGTCATTCTAGCAGGGGGTATTAACTCAAAAAATATAAAGTCAGCTTTAGCAACTGGGGTGATAGGCGTTGATCTAAACTCTGGTGTTGAAATATCCTCAGGAATTAAAGATAAACAAAAAATCCAAGCTGTATTTGAACAAATTTAATTTTTATTTAAAAAAAAAGGAATAGTTATGTCTAAGTTAAATCCTTACTTTGGCGAATTTGGTGGGCAATATGTTCCTCAAATATTAATGCCAGTGCTTGAACAACTTGAAGATGCTTTTATCTCTGCAGTCAACGATCCAAACTTTCAGAAAGAGTTTAACGACTTATTAGTTAACTATGCTGGTAGACCAACAGCATTAACTTTATGTAAAAATCTAACGGCAGGCACCAAAACCAAGCTTTACTTAAAACGAGAAGATTTAGTGCATGGTGGTGCACACAAAACTAACCAAGTTTTAGGACAAGCATTGCTTGCTAAAAGAATGGGCAAAACTGAAATTATAGCCGAAACAGGTGCAGGGCAACATGGTGTTGCTTCGGCTTTAGCCTGCGCACTACTTGGCTTAAAATGCCGAATTTATATGGGTGCAAAAGATGTTAAACGCCAAGCACCTAACGTATTTAGAATGCGGTTGATGGGCGCAACAGTCATCCCAGTTGAAACTGGTTCAGCGACTTTAAAAGATGCGTGTAACGAGGCATTACGTGATTGGTCTGGCAGTTATGAAAAAGCGCATTATATGTTAGGTACTGCAGCAGGTCCGCATCCTTTTCCAATAATTGTACGTGAGTTTCAACAGATGATCAGCCGTGAAGCTAAACAACAAATCCTTGAAAAAGAAGGACGTTTGCCTGATGCAGTAATTGCATGTGTTGGTGGTGGTTCAAACGCAATTGGTATGTTTGCTAATTTTATTGATGATAAATCCGTCAAATTAATTGGTGTAGAGCCAGGAGGTCATGGGATTGAAAGTGGCGAACATGGCGCTTCGTTAAAGCATGGTAAGCTTGGCATCTATTTCGGTATGAAATCACCGATGATGCAAACGGAAGAAGGACAAATTGAAGAATCTTATTCAATATCGGCAGGGTTAGATTTTCCATCAGTTGGTCCACAGCATGCGTATTTAGATAGTATTGGTCGTGCTGATTATGTTTCAATTACTGATGATGAAGCGCTTGATGCATTTAAAGCGTTATCACGGCATGAAGGTATTATTCCTGCGTTAGAATCATCACACGCATTAGCTTATGCTATGAAAATGATAAAAGAAAATCCAACTAAAGAACAGCTACTAATAGTTAATCTGTCAGGGCGTGGCGATAAAGATATCTTTACCGTTTATGATATTTTAAAAGCAAAAGGAGAAATAGAATGAGCCGTTATCAAAAACTGTTTGCAACATTAACAGCCGAAAAACGAGGTGCTTTTGTTCCTTTTGTTCCAGTTGGTGATCCAACGCCAGAACTATCATTTAAAATCATTCAAACTTTAATTGAATCTGGCGCTGATGCACTAGAGCTAGGGATCCCATTTTCAGATCCTATGGCCGATGGTCCAACTATTCAAAATGCCAATATTCGGGCATTTAAAGCAGGAATAACAGTTGAAAAGTGTTTTGAAATTTTAACCAATGTCAGAGCGCAATACACCAATATTCCAATAGGATTACTTATTTATGCTAATTTAGTTTTCAAAAATGGTATCGACGACTTTTATGCCAAGTGTACCAAAGCGGGAGTTGATTCAGTATTGATTGCTGATTTGCCAGCTCAATATGCACAAGAATTTACAGTGGCCGCCGAAAAATACAATATAGCACCGATTTTTATTTGTCCACCAAATGCTGATGATAAAGTCATTCAAAGTATTGCTAAGCAAGGCAAAGGTTATACCTATTTGGTATCACGAGCAGGTGTTACTGGTGCTGAAAATCGAGCTAACAAACCGCTTACCCATCTGATCAAAAAATTAGTTGAGTTTGGTGCTCCACCTGCGTTACAAGGGTTTGGTATTTCAGAACCAACTCAAGTTAGCGAAGCGATTAAATCCGGTGCAGTTGGGGCAATTAGCGGATCGGCAACAGTAAAAATTATTGAGAAAAACCTCGACAATCCCGAACAAATGCTTAGCCAATTAGCCAAATTTGTTCAATCAATGAAACAGGCAACTAGCAAGTAATTTATATTACTTTATAGTACTAAATAGTGGGCACAATAATAGGCTTGAAAATGGAATTATTGTGCCAATATAAGTTAAACAATTATGCTTAAGTTAAGTGGTATATATATTAAAATTGACGTGTAACATATTTTTAATAATTTTACTGATAAAATCGGTGTGATTTGCAGTTGCATTTTATTTAAAATGCCGTATAATTCTCATTCATCTATCGCGGGGTGGAGCAGCTTGGTAGCTCGTCGGGCTCATAACCCGAAGGTCGTTGGTTCAAATCCAGCCCCCGCAACCACTTAAATTTTCATTCATAAACCAATCTATCCTGTTATTGTCTGAAAGTTCGAATAAAGTGGCTTCATTATAGTTAGTTTTTGAATGTAAGCCTCGCATGTCGAGGTTTTTTTTCGTGTAGTGATTTAAGCGTAAGTTTAAAAAGAATGTTGGGCTTTATGCCCTTTTTTATTTTCTGCTGTGGAGGTTTGTTTGGCTAATATAGAACAACAATTAACCGATATTATCCAAGAGCCAGTTAATGCACTTGGTTTTGAATTAGTCGGAGTTGAATATATTCGTGGTCGTTATCCTATACTACGAGTCTATATTGATAGTGAAAATGGTATTACGGTTGATGATTGTGCTGATGCAAGCCGTCAAATCAGTGCGGTGCTTGATGTAGAAGACCCGATCAAAGATGCTTACAATCTTGAAGTTTCATCACCAGGAATGGACAGACCTTTGTTTACGCTCGAGCATTATCAGCGGTTTATTGGTGAAGAAGTTACAGTCAGTCTACGTATACCTGTTGCTAATCGCCGTAAATGGAAAGGACAAATTAAGTCTATCGATAGCCAAATGATTACATTAATTGTAGATGATAAAGATGAAGTATTTGCTTTTAGTAATATTCAAAAAGCGAATATTGTACCTAATTTTAACCTTAAATAGAGTACGGATGTAAAGGATGAATAAAGAAATTTTAGCTGTTGTTGAAGCTGTATCAAACGAAAAAGCACTTACGCGTGATAAAATTTTCGAAGCTTTAGAAACCGCATTAGCAACGGCCACAAAAAAGAAGCATAATGTTGATATTGACGTTGTTGTTAAAATAGATCATAAAACAGGTGATTACGATACTTTCCGCCGTTGGCTTGTTGTTGATGAAGTTACGCAACCAACTAAAGAAATGACATTAGACGCTGCACAATACGAAGACCCATCTGTTAAACTTGGTGATTACGTTGAAGAGCAAATTGAATCCGTTGCTTTTGACCGTATAACCACACAAACAGCAAAACAAGTTATCGTACAAAAGGTACGCGAAGCTGAGCGTGCAATGATCATTGACATGTTTAGAAATCGTATTGGTGATATTGTGACTGGAATTGTCAAAAAAACCAATCGCGATAGCGTGATTCTTGATTTAGGTAACAATGCAGACGCAATGATGTCACGCCATGATATGTTACCGCGTGAAAACTTCCGTATAGGCGATCGTGTCCGTGGTATTTTATATCTTGTAGAACAAAATAATAAACCTGCACAACTATGCATTAGCCGTTCAAACCCTGAAATGATGGAAGAGTTATTCCGCATTGAAGTCCCTGAAATTGGTGAAGAGATGATTGACATCAAAGGCGTGGCTCGTGATCCTGGCTCACGTGCTAAAATCGCAGTTAGTAGTAATGATCGTCGTATTGACCCTGTTGGTGCTTGTGTTGGTATGCGTGGTGCGCGCGTACAAGCAGTATCTAATGAATTTGGTGGAGAACGTATTGACATTGTTTTATGGGACGATAATCCTGCACAATACGTAATTAATGCTATGGCGCCGGCAGATGTTGTTTCAATTGTTGTTGATGAAGACAAACACACCATGGATGTAGCCGTCAATGCTGAAACTTTACCACAAGCCATTGGTCGAAATGGTCAAAATATCCGTTTAGCTTCACAGCTTACTGGCTGGACTCTAAATGTGATGAGTAACGAAGATTTACAAGAAAAACATCATGCAGAATCTTTTGCTGCAATCAATAATTTGATGAAACATCTTGATATTGATGAAGGGCTTGCACAGTTATTAGTTGAAGAAGGCTTTACCTCACTTGAGGAACTTGCCTATGTGCCAGTTGACGAATTGCTTGAAATTGAAGAACTTGATGAAGATCTTGTTGAAGCTTTAAGAACGCGAGCAAAAGATGCATTAACAACACTTGCACTAGCAAATAGTGGCGAAAAACAACCAGCTCAAGATTTGCTAAATCTACCTGGTATGACACAAGAGTTAGCTTATCAATTAGTACAACATGACATCATTACTTTGGAAGATTTAGCAGAACAAGGTACTGATGATTTAGCTGAAATTGAAGGTATAACAAACGAACAAGCAGGCGATTTTATTATGGCTGCTCGTAATATTTGTTGGTTTGCAGATGAATAATTGAGGAAAAGTAATACATGACCAAAGTATCAATAGAAACACTGGCTCAAGAAATCAATACACCAGTGCAAACACTTTTGCAACAGTTTGCTGATGCAGGTATGAAGAAATCTGCAACAGACACTGTCACACAAAAGGAGAAAGAAGCTTTGCTTGCTCATTTAAAACCTCAGCAAGGTCCAACAAAGTTAACATTGCAACGTAAGACGCACTCAACCTTAAATGTGTCGAGCGGTGGTGGCAAAAGCAAAGAAATAAAAGTAGAAGTTCGTAAAAAACGAACTTTTGTTAAACGCGATCCAGCTGAAATTGCGGCGGAGCAAGAAAAAGCACGCTTAGAAGCTGAACAAAAAGCTCGCCAAGAAGCAGAACTAAAAGCGAAACAAGAAGCCGAATTAAAAGCGCGTAAAGAAGCGGAAGAAAAAGAAAAGAAAGCTGAAGAAGAAGCGAAAAAGCGTGCTCAAGAGGAAAAAGCGAAAGCGGCACAAGAGCGAGTAGTTGATCCAAAAGTAAAAAAAGCGCAAGAAGAAAAAGCACGATTAGAAGCTGAAGCGAATGAAATTAAACGTAAAGCGGAAGAAGAAAATCGTCGAAAATTAGAGGAAGATGCCAAGCGTATGGCTGAAGAAGCTCGTAAGCTAGCAGAACAATATAATGAAGTTGATGATAGTGATCATACAGAAGATGAAGATTATCATGTGACAACCTCTAAATACGCTAGAGCAGCAGAAGATGAAACTGACCGTGAAGTTGAAAGCGCTCGTGGACGTGGTCGAAACACTAAACAAACTAAACAGAAAAAAGGCAACAAGCTATCAGAAGGCAAAGCGGAACGTGAAGAAGCTCGAGCTGTGACTCGTGGCGGCCATAATAAAAAGAAAGGTAAAAGCACGTTGCAACAAAGTTTTACTAAACCTGTCCAAGCGGTTAATCGTGATGTTGTTATTGGTGAAACCATTACCGTTGCTGAATTAGCGAATAAAATGGCAGTAAAAGGTTCCGAAGTGATCAAAACTATGATGAAAATGGGGGCAATGGCAACTATTAATCAAGTTATCGATCAAGAAACAGCACAATTAGTGGCTGAAGAAATGGGACATAAAGTAGTACTTCGTCGTGAAAATGAGCTTGAAGAATCTCTTATGAGCGATCGTGATACAGGTGCAGAAAAAGTTTCTCGTGCACCTGTAGTTACCATTATGGGACACGTTGACCATGGTAAAACCTCTTTACTTGACTATATTCGTAAAGCAAAAGTGGCTTCAGGCGAAGCTGGTGGAATTACACAACATATCGGTGCTTATCATGTTAAAACACCAAATGGAGAAATAACTTTCTTAGATACTCCAGGTCATGCGGCGTTTACCTCTATGCGTGCGCGGGGTGCTAAAGCAACGGATATTGTAGTACTTGTTGTTGCTGCTGATGATGGTGTAATGCCTCAAACTATAGAAGCAATCCAACATGCTAAAGCGGCAAATGTACCAATTGTTGTTGCTGTTAACAAAATTGATAAACCTGAAGCTGATCCAGAGCGTGTAAAAGGCGAACTTGCACAATATGGCGTGATGTCAGAAGATTGGGGTGGTGATACTCAGTTTGTTCATGTGTCTGCTAAAGCAGGTACTGGTATTGATCAACTACTTGAAGCCATCTTACTACAAGCTGAAGTGCTTGAATTAACCGCGTACGAAACAGGTATGGCAAGCGGCGTTGTGATTGAATCATTCCTTGATAAGGGTCGTGGTTCAGTTGCAACAGTACTTGTTCAATCAGGTACATTGCATAAAGGTGATATCGTACTTTGTGGATTTGAATACGGTCGTATCCGAGCGATGCGTAATGAACTAGGTAAAGAAGTGACTGAAGCTGGTCCATCAATACCAGTTGAAATTCTTGGCTTGTCTGGAGTGCCATCAGCTGGTGACGAAGCTACTGTTGTACGTGATGAAAAGAAAGCTCGTGAAGTTGCGCTTTATCGACAAGGTAAATTCCGTGATGTAAAACTTGCTCGTCAACAAAAAGCGAAGCTTGAAAACATGTTTACCAACATGACAGAAGGCGATGTTTCTGAACTCAATATTGTTCTAAAAGCAGATGTTCAAGGTTCTGCTGAGGCGATTTCTGATTCATTACTTAAACTATCAACAGATGAAGTTAAAGTTAAAATTATTGGATCAGGTGTGGGCGGTATAACCGAAACTGACGCATCGCTGGCTGCTGCATCAAATGCGATCATTTTAGGCTTTAACGTTCGTGCCGATGCTTCAGCACGTAAAGTGATTGAATCAGAAAATTTAGATCTACGTTATTACTCTGTTATTTATGATCTAATTGACGAAGTTAAACAAGCTATGAGCGGTATGCTTGCACCAGAATACAAACAAGAAATTATTGGTCTTGCTCAAGTGCGTGATGTGTTTAAATCACCTAAATTTGGTGCAATTGCAGGTTGTATGGTAACCGAAGGTGTTGTTAAACGTCACAACCCAATTCGTGTATTGCGTGATAACGTTGTTATCTATGAAGGTGAACTTGAATCATTACGTCGCTTTAAAGATGATGTTAACGAAGTACGTAATGGAACCGAATGTGGTATTGGTGTGCGTAACTACAACGATGTTCGTGTTGGCGACACGATTGAAGTTTTTGAAACTATCGAAATCAAACGTACGATCTAATTACAACGTATTTGATGTTATAAGCAAGGTATAGTCCTTGCTTATTCATTTATAAGGAAAATAGATATGGCAAAAGCATTTAATCGTTCATATCGAGTTGGACATGAATTACAAAAAGAAATTGCAATTATCTTACAACGAGAAATCAAAGACCCTCGCCTTGGTATGGTAACTGTTTCAGGCGTTGATATCTCGCGTGATCTTTCGTATGCCAAAGTTTTTGTGACTTTTTTGAATGACGATGATCCACAAGTTATTGAACAAGGATTAACGGTACTTAATGATGCTAAAGGTTACATTCGAACCTTAATTGGCAAAGCGATGCGTTTGCGAATCATTCCAGAGATAAAATTCTTTTACGATGAGTCGCTAGTTAAAGGTATGCAAATGTCGAGTTTGGTGGCGGATGTTATCAAACAAGATAATGAGCGTCATAAAGATTAATATTAAAAAATAGTCCTGAACTCTGTCAAAAAGTTTCAGGTAACTATGTGTTTCAGTATAAAAATGATGAATATAAAAAAAACTCGCCGTGATCTTCACGGCGTTTTGTTGCTAGACAAACCGCAAGGCATGACATCAAACGATGCGTTGCAAAAAGTAAAATGGGTATTTAATGCTAAAAAGGCAGGGCATACGGGAGCTCTTGATCCACTAGCGACAGGGATGCTTCCTATCTGTTTTGGTGAAGCAACCAAATTTTCACAATATTTATTGGATTCAGATAAGCGTTATCGTGTGATCGCCAAACTAGGAGAACGAACCGATACATCTGATGCCGATGGTCAAATTATATGTACCAAACCTGTTAAAGTGACTGAATTACAAATCAACCAAGCTTTAACACATTTTCGCGGTGATATTTTACAAGTGCCAACTATGTTTTCGGCATTAAAATATCAAGGAAAACCGCTTTACCAATATGCTCGCCAAGGTATTGTGGTTGAACGTGAAGCTAGACCAATTACCGTTTACGAAAATCAATTTATCCAATTTGATACAATAAAAAACGAATTAACGTTAGAAATACACTGCTCAAAAGGCACCTACATCCGAACCATTATTGATGATTTAGGGGAATTATTGGGTTGCGGAGCACACGTTATTTATTTAAGGCGTTTACAAGTTACCAATTACCCGATTGAAAACATGGTTACGTTAGAACAGTTACAAAATATCGAACTTAAAGATGATCTACTAATGCCCGTTGACAGCCCATTGCAAGATCGCCCAAAAGTTACCCTTAGCGATACGCAAGGTAAAGACATATTATTAGGACGAACCATTGAACTTGAAAGCTCCACGCAAGTTGAAACCTTAGTGCGAATTTATCAAGGCAAGCAATTTATTGGCGCTGGTATAATGCAAAATAACAAATTATTGCCAAAGCGTTTAATATCAACATCCTAATTCTTTTAAAAAGTTAAATTTTTCCTAAATTACTTGATATTAAAAAGATCTATATTTGTTGATATCTAGGACTTCATCCTGAAATAGCAAAAAAATTATTTGGCACTGGCATTACATTTATGCCAGTAGTTGTCTCAAAATTACTTTCTTAAAAGATCAAAAATAAAAAAGAATGTTTAATCAATATTCAACATTTATCAGCTTGTCTTGCTCGGTTTAAATCGACTACAAAAACAAGATCTTCAAGCTAGTAGTTTTTAACGACTCGTTGAGATATGAAACGGTATAAACTCCTGAATCTTTTTTACAAGATAATAAGGCATACTAAAGCAATAAATGGGCACATAGTGTAGCCGATCCATGACTATATACTAGGTTCAGAAAATATCTGCCTAAGCCCTATTTTAAAAAAATTAAAGTGAGTATTTCCGTTAAAGGGCTTTTCCATAAATATGGCATGAGTAATTTGACTTTTATAAATGACGATAAAATATAGCGAAAAAATATTTACGCTAAGTTTTTTGTAATGTTTCAATCGTATTCAAGACATTACAATAAATTAACAAAATACTAGCTCTTTAGTGTTTAACCAGCTATAATTTCGACGCATTATTTAGTATAATAATGCTTATTAAATAAGCAAATAATCATAAAAACACAAATAAAACAACGAATTACTTGACAGGTAGAATGTTATGCGATATCATAATAGGCACCAGGCACCAGGCACCAGGCCTGGCAACCCTACGCCTTAAATCTTTTTCAATTTCACAGTAGTCAAAAACAGATTCGATTCTTATTTTTATCACCAAATCTATCGAAATCGATAAAGTTGTTGGCAAGGGTATCTTTGATTTTTAGATTGCTATCCAAGTCACCGCTGGTTTTTGCTCCATTGCTTTTATTGCCTTATTCGCTGAGCTCGCAGGCGTTATCGGCAAAGACATCACAGGTCATTCAAGGCTCTGCACCATATTTAAGTATTGATGGTGTAACTAAAGTTGTTAGTATGGAAGATTTATTGGGTATAAGACTACCAAATATTAGTTATATTCCTCAGGGAGCAAATAGTGCACTTTATCCCAATGCAGTAATAGATCAATCTAACGTAGATGCACCAATTGAAATGCCAAATATAACAGATACATTTGCTGATATACAAGCAATAGTACCATTGGTAAATTACCCAAGAATTCAATTAAGCGAATTAATGGATTCACCTTATAATTATGGTCGAGACGATGATGGCGATGATAATATAAATGCAACAGGAAATTTAACCATAAAATGGCAAGATAAAAATGGTACAGATATTACAGGAGAAGTTAAAGCAAATCCGAATAGACGGCTAAATCTTTGTGATGGGCCTTATAAACTTACCTTAACAGCAACTGCAAGCACCTTATCGACGCAGTATGGTGTTCCCAATAGTAGCAATTTTACTGGTAATGAGCATAGTTACTATATTAATGCCAATATGAATAGGCCAGTTGCTTGCTATGCGCAACCAAATTTAGCTTACGATGACCATGCTTTTGGTACTACCATTTGGGATATGGATGGTCCAAATTGGGTTTCGTTAAAAGGGTTTAAAGTCACAAATAATAGCAATATAGCAGAAAACTTTCCGACGACAGGATCTGATAGGTTATATTTCTATTTATTATTGGGAGGAATCTCTCCTGAACAAGTTATAGCTGCAAATGGTACAACGGTGAGTGCGGTTAGCGGTAGTGGTGTATCATTATCGTTAAGCAAAGAGAATACACAACATTGGGCTATTGACACTGATAGGATATGTAGAACTTGTATTAGAGATGGTAACCTTTATCCTGGTGGCGAACAAGCACTAAAGATTATATTAAAAGGCCCTTCGATAAATTCAAGTAATAAGGCTTTTTCCCCTTCGTTATTTAAGCTTTACTCTGATGTAAATCATACAAAATTACTGTATAGCTTTAAGATAGAACGTTGGTATATCTCTCAACCAGGAATCACAGTAAGATATGGGTATGCGGATGCTCAAAACTTTTGTCGTAATTTAGGTAATGGTTATCGAATTCCCGATATAAATGACTATACCAATGGGAATGGAGCTGGTTGGACAGAAGGTTTACCTGGAAGAAGTATTAATAACTGTCAACGAAAAGTCAGTTATAAAGATATTAGCGGTAAATGGGTTGGCGGACTATTTAACGAGTGGGGTTTTACTGCCAATACTATGAATAATTTCTATGAAGGTAGTGATTGGAATCTCAGTATTGGTAACAACTGGGCTAATGATACAGGATATTGGGCTAATTCATATAATGGCAGTCTATATGGTGTTTATTCAGCCGATGGGGGGATTTTTCTGCAGAGTACAGCTAATAGTCACTTTATGGCTTGTGTTACCCCTTAATTCTATATGTGCTTTTCTTGTTAAAGGCGATATTGCCTTACTGCAATGATTAGAACGCACCTATCTGTAGACCTTTAATATGAAGTCTAGATCAAATTTGCGCTTTTGTTGTTAAACAGCAAAAGCGCTTTTTTCTCAAAATTAGTTGAAAAAATATTGTTTTTATTATGTTTTTTAAGAAACCTTTTCTTTCAAAACATCTTACCTTTACAACAACCGCTTAATAAGCCTATCCACTTTAATGCGGCTCAGTCGCTTTATCAACTTATGAACTTGACTTGGATAAAATTGACTCGCTTGGATTTGTTGAAAATGTGTGATCAATGTGGTTTTTTGACGAATAGTGTCAAGTTCTTGGTTAAATTTATGGCTTAATTCTTGCTTTGGATCATGTATTAATATGCCATTTTCCAGATCAAGTCGCCAAGCGCGTGGATTTAGGTTGTTGCCTGTTATAAGTACCCAAGTATTGTCCACCCAGATACCTTTAAGATGATAGGTTTGCTCTCCATCCTTCCACAGACGTATGATAAGTTGCTCTTTGTCAATAAAAGATTGTAGGCGCTCAATAAAACTTCTTAAATTGATTTCGTATAAGTAGGGTAATCCACCTGATATGTTAAAAGGTTGGTCTGGTGGAATATAAAAATCATTGGCTTCTTTATCACCAATAATTAGTTCAACTTGGCGACCTTTACGAAGCAAGCGAATGATATCGCGAACTAGGATGTTAGGCAAATTAAAGTACGGCGTGCAAAATATGATTTTTTGTTCGGTTACGTTGATTAAATGATGAATGATTTTGTTGAGCGAGTTATTTCGGCCAAGCCCCATTATTGGTGCAACCGATAAGGTGTTGTTGTCGGTATTGCTATTATATTGATAGCCGGTATTCATTAAGTGTTGGCGTAGCTCTTTAATTTCAGACTTAATTTGTTTGCGGGTTTTATGGGTGCCAGTATTAAGTAGTTGCAACGCTTGATATGGTAAAAAGTGGTCGTGAATAAACTGCACCATGCTGTCTGCTAATAGTGGGTTAGTAATAAAGTGATAACGGTCGAAACGGTATTTTTCACGCTTGTGTAGGTAGACGTTATTAATGCTAGCCCCACTATAAATGACAGTATTATCAATAATAAAACCTTTTAAATGCAGTACGCCTAGTACTTCACGACGATTGACAGGTACACCATAAATAGGAATGTCAATATCTGGATATTGCTGTTTTAGTTGGTAATAATAATTGGCGTTGGTATGGGCTTTTTCTTCGCCAATTCTACCCCGCTGTGCACGGTGCCAGTCAACAAATATTTTGATATCTAAATTAGGGCGTTGCCGTTTGATTTGGTACAGTTCATTAAGAATTTCTTGACCAGCCTCATCTTGCTCTAGATAGAGCGCAACTATATAAATTCGGTGCTGGGCTCTTTTTATACTTTCAATTAAAGCCAGTCGATATGCTTTTGGAGTATAGTAGATATGATATTGCTTGGCATCTTGCTGAATTTTACCTAATTCGTCAAGATGCTTTTGGTGATTGTATTTTATAAATGGTATTCGCATGATTTTTTGTTATTATAACTGTCAAGTTACTTTAGAAACTTGTTTTCTAATATAAGCTAAGCCAGTAAAAATAACACTCCTTTTAATTTGTATGCATTTTAGCTCAGTTGCTTTAAGTCATGTAGCGTATTTAGCAACTTGTTTATGCTCTTATGCTTCTTACTGGGTGATAATAAATTGTTTAAGATTGTTCATCAACCCAAGTTTGAATTATTTTGTAAGTTAAAGCTAGTACGACAGGACCAATAAATAATCCCATTATACCAAATCCAAGTAAGCCACCAATCACACCAAATAATATAAGTAAAAACGGTAAATTGGCACCTTTTTTTATTAAGTAAGCTCGCATTACGCTATCTAAGGTGGTTAAGATAATTGCCACAACAATTAATACGATACCAGCTATGGTGTTGCCCGCCCAAAATTGCCAAAAAATGCACCCAAGCATTACAATCACGGGACCAATTTGTGCGACACAACAAATAAATAAAATTAGAGTGAGTATACCTGGTAACGGCATGTCGGTTAATATAAAACTTAATCCACCAATTAAAGCTAAGGTAATGGCAGTAACCACAACACCAAGAGCTACAGCTCGAATGGATTGTCCTGCTAATGTGACAGTGATTTCGCCATATTGTTTTGATAATCGGTTGGCTAGTAGGTAAACGTATTTGGTGATACTTTCGCCTTTTAAAAATAGTAATAGACTAAAAATAATCATTACACCAGCATGAAAGATAAATAGTCCAATATTAGTGGCTTGCTCAAGTAGCCAACTTATCATGGTGCCAATATAAGGTTGTATGCTTGAAACTAAATCAGAGCCATCAGTTTGTATTAAGTTTAACCATTTTTGGTGTAGTTCAGAGCCAAAGGCAGGTACGCTTTCAAGCCAGTCAAATGTTGGTAGTTTTTGGTGAGATAGCGTTTTTGCCCATTCAATAAGATGGTGACCGTTTTGTGCTACCGAGCTAATAATTAATATGAAAGGTATAATACAAACAAAGGCTAATATTAGGGCCATTACTAGTAGTGATAGCCAGCGTTTGTTAAATAATTTTCGTTGTATTTTTATCATTAAGGGCCAAGTGGCAATTACCACCATCACCGCCCAGAAGAAACCGAATAAAAAAACTTCAACAACACGATAGGTAATAATGATTAGTAAACCAATTATTAACAGGTTTAAAATCAATTTAAGTAAATCGGTAGTATTTTTTTCTGCTGGCATTTTTACACCAATTTTATTAATCTAGATGGTGTTATTATACGCATTATCACTGAAAATTAATACGATGGTGTTTATGATTAATTAGTTAAAGGAGATAAAAATGAAAAAATTATTGTTATTAACATTATTAGGTGTAGCATTAACAGCATGCGCAAATTCACAAAAAACGCAACCTGTTGCACAAAGTGTCAATGATATAGCGCCATTCCCTGCAGCTCAAGTTGGCTATACTCGTTATGCTATTCATTTACCAACTATTGCTAATGAAAACAATGCGAAAGTTGAGGTGATCATTGGTAAAGAAATGAATGTTGATTGTAATTTGCAAAATTTAGGTGGTGTAGTTAAGCAAGAAGAGCTTAAAGGTTGGGGATACTCTTATTACGTAGTTGAAAAGACTGTTGGTAACATTTCAACATTAATGGCTTGCCCTGAAGGTACTAATAAAAATCAATTTGTGACAATCAACCATAATTTAGGTTTGTTTAGCTATAACAGCCAATTACCGTTAGTCTTTTATGTTCCGAACGATTTGCAAATTAAATATCGTGTTTGGCAACCAAATGCTAAAACTATGCAAGCAAGTGCTGAATAATTTTGTTATCTAATTGTTAATTGGTTGTTCCTTACTCCTTGGGTGGTTAAAATACAACCACTCAATCCTTAAACTTTCAATATTTGATTTTTTAAGTGGACATCTTTAAAAAAAAAGGTATTTTATCCCTCGTAATGCAAGGTTAGCTCTACTAGTTCATTTATTTTATTAATGACTTGTGATTGCCTGATTACCTCGGTTTCGCTAGATGGTTGTTACTTTGATAATTTTTATTATTGTTAACAATGTCGATAGTAAAATTTGGGGGTCCGTTGTGTCTTTGCAATGGGCTTGTGTCTAACATGTAATATCCCTACAACTAGAGGAGAAGTGGTGAGCATGTTTACTCAACGTAAAACAATTCTTTCAATCGTGGCTGGTGTTTCACTAGCGTTATCTCAATCTGCTATAGCTAAAGATCGTGTCGTACATTTTTACAATTGGGCAGGGCAAATTGGTTCTAATACGATTTCTGATTTTGAAAAATCGACTGGTATTAAGCTGGTTTATGATGTTTATGATTCTAACGAAGCTCTTGAAGGTAAATTAATGGCGGGTCATTCTGGCTTTGATGTGGTTTCGCCTTCAGATAGCTTTTTAGCTAGACAAATTAAATCTGATATCTATCTTCCATTAGATAAGAATAAATTGCCTAATTGGAAAAACTTAGATCCTAATCTAATGAAATTAATGGCAACGCATGATCCTGATAATAAATATGCTATCCCTTATGTATGGATGACAACAGGTATCGGTTATAACATTGATAAAGTTAAAGAGCGTCTAGGTGATAATGCACCAGTTGATAGCTGGGATTTAGTGTTTAAACCAGAAAATATGGAAAAGCTAAAAGATTGTGGTGTGGCATTTTTGGATGCGCCTACTGAAATTTTTGCTAGTGCTCTTCAATATTTAGGTAAAGATCCAAATAGTACAGATGCCAAGGATTATACTGGTGCTGCCTATGAGCTGTTAGAAAAAGTTCGTCCAAATATTCGTTACTTCCACTCTTCACAATATATTACCGATCTAGCTAATGGCGATATTTGTGTGATTTTGGGTTGGTCTGGCGATATTTTACAATCACGAGATAGAGCTAACGAAGCAAATAACGGTGTGCATGTTGGTTATCAGATACCAAAAGAAGGTGCTTTAGTCTTTTTTGATACTTTCGCTATTCCAAAAGATTCAGCAAACCCAGATGAAGCTCATGAGTTTTTAAACTTTGTTATGAAACCAGAAATTGCAGCGCAAGTTACTAACGATGTTAACTTTGCTAGCGCTAATCAGGTTGCTAATGAAAATTTTGTAAAACCAGAAGTGAAAAATGATCCAGCAGTTTATCCAAAACCAGAAGTGATGAAAAAACTATTCACTTTAAAAGTTAAAGATCCAAAACTTGAGCGTGTAATTACCCGTACGTGGACTAAGCTCAAAACTGGTAAATAAGCGATATTTTGTATATCGAGTCTTAACTAATAATCCAAGACGGAGAGGCTATGAGTCTTTCCGTCTCGTTTTTTTGGCTTGTTGTTATGAGGAAAAAAGAGTGAACGATAAAACAACAAATCAGGTACAGCCTAAAAAAAAGATGATAACTCCTTTATTGGAGATCAAAAATTTAACAAAAGTTTTTAATGATGATTATTATGCCGTTGATGATGTAAATTTGACTATATATAAAGGTGAAATCTTTGCATTATTAGGCGCATCTGGAAGTGGTAAATCAACATTATTGCGTATGCTAGCTGGTTTTGAGCAACCGACTTCGGGGCAAATCATTTTAGATGGAAAAGATTTATCACAGGTTCCGCCTTATAATCGTCCTATTAATATGATGTTCCAATCGTATGCTTTATTTCCTCACATGACGGTTGAACAAAATATTGCCTTTGGCTTAAAACAAGATAAATTAAGCAATAGCGAAATTAAACATCGCGTTGAAGAGATGTTAGCACTTGTACATATGGAGCAATTTGGTAAACGTAAACCACACCAATTATCAGGTGGTCAGCGCCAACGTGTAGCTTTAGCAAGAAGCTTAGCCAAACGACCAAAATTATTGTTACTTGATGAGCCAATGGGTGCACTTGATAAACAACTTCGAGATCGAATGCAACTTGAAGTGGTGAGCATTTTAGAACAAGTGGGTGCAACTTGCGTTATGGTTACCCATGATCAAGAAGAAGCTATGACTATGGCTGGTCGTATTGCTATTATGAATAAAGGTCAATTTGTGCAAATTGGTGAGCCAGAAGAAATTTATGAACATCCAAATAGCCGTTATAGTGCTGAGTTTATTGGTTCGGTTAATATTTTCGACGGTATCTTGCAAGAAACGTTAGAAGATGGTTTGATTTTGAGTTGTCCTACTATTAAACATCCATTTAAAGTCGATTATGATTCGCCTGCGGTTGAAGGCGTGCCGATTAAAGTTGCTTTGCGCCCGGAAAAAATTCAATTATGTGAACAATTACCTGAAGATGGTTATAACTGCGCTACAGGTGAAGTTGTTGAAATCGCTTATCTTGGGGATTTATCGATTTATCATGTCAAATTGCCAAGTGGGCAAGTTATTATTGCACAATTGCAAAATGAGCATCGTTATCGTAAAGGAATGCCAACTTGGGGTGATATAGTTAACTTAAGTTGGGAAGTTGACAGTTGTGTTGTGCTTACTGAATAAACAAAAGAGGATATCATAATGCGATCCATTGTATTAGGATTGTTGTTAAATGCATTTGTGTTGCTCAATGTTTATTGGCGTTTTGTAACAACAGGTGCATTTGACAATTTATTTTTAGATGCGCTATTTACCGCAATGACATTGAGTTTTTTATTGTCATGCTTTGGTTGTTTTTTAGCGCATTATAGGCCGTCTAAATTTGCTTATCGGCTTATTATTGCTGGCAGTATTTTATTTATTCCAGCAGGATTAGTTGTAATTTTTTATACATATAAAAAATTGCGTCAACAACGAGATGATTCGGATTTAATGACTCTTTATGGACGGTTAACCGTAATTGCGATCCCTTATTTATGGATGCTATTACTGTTTTTGTTACCATTTTTAATCGTATTTAGGATCAGTTTTTCTGAAATTGCTTTAGCTGTACCACCTTATACTGATTTGTTAAGTTATGACGATGGTTTGCTTAATATTACGTTAAATTTTGGCAATTATTTAAATCTAATTAGTGATACGATTTATATTGATTCGTATTTGCAATCACTCAAGATTGCTGCGATTTCAACCGTGCTTTGTATTTTAATTGGTTACCCGTTGGCTTGGGCTATTTCTCAGTGCAAACAGTCAACCCGTAATATTTTATTGTTGTTAATCATTTTACCTTCATGGACATCATTTTTAATTCGTGTTTATGCGTGGATTGGTATTTTGAATCCTAATGGTTTATTAAATCATTTTTTAATGTGGTTAGGGATTATTGATCAGCCTTTGATTATTATGAAAACCTACTTTGCTGTATATATTGGTATTGTTTATTCTTATTTACCATTTGTGGTATTGCCAATTTATACGTCGTTAAGTAAGGTCGATTCAACGTTAATTGAAGCAGCATTAGACTTAGGTTGTAAACCAATAAAGACATTTTTTAAGATCATTGTACCTTTAACCAAAAATGGGGTGATTGCTGGGGGGATGTTAGTGTTTATTCCTGCTGTAGGTGAGTATGTGATCCCTGAATTATTAGGCCCTTCAGAAGGGATTATGATTGGTACACAGCTTTGGACTGAGTTCTTTAATAATCATGACTGGCCAGCTGCCTCGGCTGTAGCTAGTGTGATGTTGATGATATTGATTGTGCCTATTTATTATTTCAATAAATTCCAAAATCGACAAATGGGAGGTAAATAGATGAACAATTTGCCCGTTATTATGCGATCGGCTTTGATTGTTTTTATCTCGTCATTGCTTGGTGCGATTTTATTGAGTATTTTAATTTCATCATCGGGATTATCGCTTTTGAGTGAATGGAGCTTTTACTATAGCTGTTTTGTTTTTAGTTTCATTATTACCGTTTTAGTTACCATTGCATTGCTATTCCGGTGTTTGAAAGGACTTATCTTTTTGGTGGTATTTTCGTTTTTATATATCCCAATGGTTATTTTGATTGTTTATTCGTTTAATAGCTCGCGTTTGGTGACAGTTTGGGCGGATTTTTCGATCAAATGGTATTTTGAGTTAATTAATAACGAAACATTACTTAAAGCTGTTGGGCTAAGTTTGTCTATTGCTGCAGGTGCTGCAACTTTTGCTGTTGTGCTTGGTACATTAGCGGCTTATGCTATCATTCGTTTTAGAGGATTCCGAGGCTCTAATTTATTTTCGTTTATGACTACAGCACCGCTGGTTATGCCAGATGTTATTACTGGTTTGGCTTTGCTGTTGTTATTTGTGGGAATGGGACAGGTACTTGGTTGGCCAAAAGACCGTGGCGCTATAACTATTTGGATGGCTCATGCTACATTTTGTACAGCTTATGTGACTGTGGTAATTAGTGCTAGGTTGCGTGAATTAGATAAGTCAATTGAAGAAGCTGCATTAGATCTTGGTGCAAATCCTTTAAAGGTATTTTTTATTATTACACTACCAATGATAGCACCAGCGTTAGTGTCAGGTTGGCTTTTAGCATTTACATTGTCACTTGATGATGTGGTTATTGCTAACTTTGTGACTGGACCAGGTGCTATGACGTTACCTAAATTGATATTTTCAAAAGTACGTTTAGGGGTTGATCCTCAGGTTAATGCTTTAGCAACAATTATATTGCTAATTGTTGGTATTATTGGCTTTATTTCGTGGCTATGGATGCGTAAAGCCGAACGGCGTCGCATAAGTGAAACTCGTAGGCATTAATTAAACTCTGCTCTTTCTATTATTGCCGCTGTTTGCGGCAATATTTTCGTTTTAAAACTCCGTGTCTTTTTTATCATTTTGTATTATAGTGTGGTTCGTCAACTTTTTGGCAAAATTCTCAGGGCGGGGTGTAAGTCCCCACCGGTGGTATAGCCCACGAGCGCTTAATTTATTTTGTTAACTGTGGTAGTTGTTTTATTGCTCAGTTAGATTTTGATAGATTAAGGACAAGCAGATTTGGTGAAATTCCAAAGCCGACAGTAAAAGTCTGGATAAAAGAGAGTTGCTTATCTTTCCAATATTTGCTGAAAGGCAAAGTCATGCTGGTCAAGCACTGCCCTGATTCTGGTATTTTATTTATACTTAATTAATTAGATAGCAAATAGCCATTTGATTTTAATTAGATAAATAATGAAATAAATGAGTTAATAAAAATATAGGTATTTACCATGAATCAGTTTAATTTAAATAAATTTGGAACGCCCATTGAACGTGTTAAAAAAGCAATTGCTTCTATTAAAGCCGGTCAAGGTGTACTAGTTTTAGATGATGAAGATCGCGAAAATGAAGGTGATATTATTTGGGCTGCCGAGTCTATTACCAGTGAACAAATGGCTCTAACTATTCGTTACGGCAGTGGTATTGTTTGTTTATGTTTGCCTAAAAAACGCTGTGATGAGTTAAATTTGTCTATGATGGTAGAAAATAATACTAGTAAAAATAATACAGCGTTTACCATCTCAATTGAAGCGGCTAATGGAGTTACAACAGGTGTATCAGCCGCTGATCGCGTTACGACTATTAAGGCTGCTGTGAATGATAATGCCAAACCAAGTGATCTTAATCATCCAGGGCATGTGTTTCCTTTAGTTGCTAAAGAAGGTGGTGTATTAATTCGCCGAGGTCATACTGAAGCATCTATTGATTTAGTAACATTAGCGGGTTTAAAGCCTGCCGCAGTACTGTGTGAGTTAACCAACGACGATGGCACTATGGCAAGAGCGCCAGAGGTTGTTAAATTTGCTAAAAAGTATCATATGCCAGTTGTGACGATCGAAGATATTGTTGAATATCGTAACTATTTGGCATTGAAGTGAAAATCTTAACTTAAAAATGTTAAGTGCTTATCAACAGTATTATACAAGTTAGGGAAAGATCCTTTGTTTGTGATTTAAATCATCTTCCGCCGAAGTA
The DNA here is from genome assembly GCF_001690415.1 of Gilliamella sp. Imp1-1. Classification (NCBI taxonomy): domain Bacteria; kingdom Pseudomonadati; phylum Pseudomonadota; class Gammaproteobacteria; order Orbales; family Orbaceae; genus Gilliamella; species Gilliamella sp. Imp1-1. Next base: position 2,575 of record NZ_LZHK01000037.1, on the reverse strand, counting down.
AGGTATCGGCGGAATAGGGTGGAAATTAGCCAAGTACTTTTAATGCACAAGCTTTGGTTATTTTGACTCCATTTTCTAATGCTAAAGTGTCAAACTTCATTTCAGGATGATGTAATCCTGGCGTTAGATCAGCTCCTAATCCCCAAAAACCAGCTTTGACATTACGTTCACAAGGATAATTGAAAAAGTCTTCTCCACCTGGGGTGAAAATAGGCTCTTTTAGCCCCTCTTTGCCAAGTACATCGACAATGGCTTCGGCAATAATTTTTGTGACATCATTATCAATTTCCGCGGCTGGAATTTCTTTAGTGACATTGATATCCACTTTCGCACCGATAGATTCAACACTGAGTTTTATCGCATTTAACGTTTTGGCTTTTAGTTCATCCATGGCTGGGTTAGTTGGCGCTCTTAGATCCCAGCATACATATGCTTCAGATGGAATAGCATTGGTGACTCCAGCATCGCAAATGCAACGTGTGGCTTTAACACTATAGTTTAAGTTAGGTGCAAGGTGAATGGTATTAACTGCTTGAATGGCCAGTGTTGCTGCATCAAGGGCATTAACGCCTAAATGAGGTCGAGCACCATGTGCTGGGATACCATGAATATTTACTTCAACTGTGGTGGATGCTGAATAATACATTGCCGCTGCAGCAAAGCCTTTTGGACATTCATCTTTTGGACGTAAATGTAAACCGATAATCATATCAACATCATCAATAGCTCCTCCTTCAATCATAGCTAAAGCACCTGTTCCAAGTTCTTCGGCAGGTTGAAAGATGAGTTTCAATCGACCTTTTTTGATGTTACCTTCTTTTATTAACTCTTGTGCCGAGCTTAATAATATTGATGAATGGCCATCATGACCGCAGGTATGTCTTGCGCAAGGTTCGCCGTTAATAATATGTCCTAGAGCATCCATATCTGCCCGTAAAGCGAGTGCAGGGCCAGGTTTGCCGCTATCGTATTGCGCAACAATTCCTGTTGTGTTATTGATGTTGCGAGTTACTTTATAGCCTGCTTGTTCAAGTTGCTGTGCGATATATGCCGATGTTTTGTGTTCTTCAAATCCCAACTCTGGAATTTGGTGTAAATATTGATAATGTTCTAATACGTTAGACATGCTTATCTCCTTTATTAAACAAAAAATTGCATAATAATCATTGAAACTAATGCATTAAAAATACTGGTTAACATGAGTAATGGCCAGTATTTTTTTGGTACATCGGCAACGCCTAATAATCGTCCCATATATTGTAATTGTGAGCCCATTAAGAAAATAGCTGGGGCTAATATGGTTATTGCTGTTGGATTGATTGTTCCTGCAGTAAATAAGTTAACTGCTACGCCTGTACCTGCTGATGCTGATAACCATGCAGTTAGTAATACGGTAATTGCTTCGCCCGGTAGGCCAAAAATCTCCATTACTGGTGCACAATAAGTTCCTATTAATTGCATTATGCCTAAACGTTTTAGAATTTCGGTGATTACAAATGCCATTAAAATATTGGGCATTAAATTGTTAATAGCAATGTTGAATCCTTTGCGAGCACCAATTACAAAGATATCTAAAGGGTTATTAGTTTGTTTTTGCGAATTACTCATTGATAAAATCCTTTTTATAAATTGAATTTAATACTATACGAACCATTATTGCGCCTACAAATTTAAGCACTAACATGATGACAAGAGGAATAAAAATAGCTACAGTCATTGAGGCAAATAATGCCGAACCAATCGAGAAGTAGTTATTAATTAAACCCGCACCAGAATATTGCCAAGCACTAATAATGATAAGGTCTTTTTTAGTAATTTGCTTTTCGTCATATAACTCTTTAGTTAATACAGCACCAGCATCAGTGCTTTGTAGGTCGGTAATTAATGCAAGTCCAGTTTTACCTGGTACACCTAAAATTGGTTTTAATAATGGTGTTAATAATTTATGTGCAGCACGAATGGTGCCGTAATGGGTAAATATTTCTAACACGCCTAGCGCTAACATAACCGTAGGTATAAGTGATAAGGCGAAAATAAAACCAGCTCTTGCACTGTTACCTCCTTCACCCACGAAAGTATTTTTTTCAGGATGTAGCATAGTGCCAAATTTGCCGCTTAAACTGGTAAAATCAAACGCTCCAAGCCATTCTTTACCTTCTACATTAAAAAATAAGCCTGAAAAAAATAAAATTGCTACTATTAGTGATATATAGGCTTTTATACCAACTTTAAATTCATTATTTGTCTTTTTTGACATGCTAGCTCCCTTTTTCCTAATGTTTAAAAAATATTAAGTATTGTCACAATTAACAATATTTAATAAGTACAAAATGTTTATTATACAATTTAGTTAAAAAATGCCTAAAAAGTGTTTTTTTATCATTCTATAACGATTTTAAGTTAAATTAAAAAAGATATAACTTTTTTAATTTTTTTCTAGGGCGTGTTGATCTTTCATGATTATTTTTTAGACGGCATGATGTGAGTTATAATAATTCAGCCAAAAACAACCATAACTCGATTCATCATGCCAAGAACAATGCTAACAGATAAACGGTGGGAAAAGCTACTACAA
>NZ_LZHK01000036.1:0-57766 GCF_001690415.1 Gilliamella sp. Imp1-1 | reverse complement strand
AAAAAATGGTTAAAAGCATCACCTTTGATAATGGAACCGAATTTAATTATCATCATGCTATTGAGCATTATTTAAACACCACCGTGTACTTTGCGGAGCCTTATAAAAGCTGGCAAAGAGGCACAAATGAAAACACCAATGGCTTAATACGTCAGTTTATACCTAAGTCAGCGGCCATTTCATTAGTTGACGACAAACAGATAAAGAAAATACAATATCTGTTGAACACACGCCTAAGAAAACGGCATAAGTTTAAAAGCCCTGCCGATTTTTATTCTAAGGAGTTAAGAAGAATTGCACTTCATGGTGTAATCTAGGAATTTCTGAAGAGATGTCTAAACAACGTATTGAGATGACTGATACCGAAGTATTTGCTGAATTACAACGAGTGTATGCTGATTTTAATAATGATCTTAATGATTTTATCGAAAAAATAAAACCACTTACCGAACTCACCGATGCTTTATATAACTTACGCCAAAATGGTGAAACCCGAAATGCATTAGCTCAAATTAAAGCCGATCAAGAATGGGACGAAGAAAAAATAGCTCAATTAAATCAACAAATAAAAAACAAAAATAAAGAATTAGATGATATTCAGATAGAAATTACAAAGCGTCACGAGCAACGCTCTGAATCAATCGATGTTGAAAAATTAAAAGAGTTGCTAAATTTAACTTCAGAACAGCATACATTACGTCAAGCAGATATGGTTGAATCGGCATTAAAATTTGTGAATCAAGGTAAAGAGCGTTTTGGTGCAATTCGTAATCATCTTGAAAAAATGGTTAAACAGATTGAAGGACTTAGTGACAATAATGGCAATATGATACAAATTTATGCCATTATGAACGAAGCGACCAAAAAAGTAGAGAAAGTCCATCGTGAACGTAGACAAGAGCTTGAGAGTAAAGATGTTGGTGATAATTTGTTAGAGTCAATGAAGCTTGATGAAACACGCCGTAATTTGGATGAACACATTGATACTGTATCCACAGCAACTGTCGATACTATGCAAACCTATGGTGAATTAACAACTGAAGCTATTAAAATTCGTAATATGCAAGCAGCAACCAAAAAACAAGTTGAAAGTGCAAGAGCAATGCATTCAAGAGGCATCGCATCGGTTGCTTCACAACTCAGTGTTGTTGTAACAGCAGTTAACTCAGCTGCAATTAATGAAGCACAATCAATGGCCGGTAATACTTTAGCCGAAATGACTCGAGTAACAAATGACATTGCTAAAAATGAAGCTATTCGAATTGCAACTGGTCGTGATGAAATTAATAATGATTTAGAAGCAATGCTACAAAATTTAGCGGAATTTGGTGATACCCAAAAAGAAGCGACGGAAATCACCCGTGCGGCACTAGAAACAATGCGAGCAAATTTGGAAGAAATTGAAAAAATGTCCAAAGATGTTCAAAGTGATACACGAGAATTTATTGCGGTGACAGGTGATGTTTTATCAGAAAAATCTGAAACCAAAAAAGATAGCTCACATACTACTTCACCCTTTAAACTATAACAAAGGAATGCACAATGTATTTAGTTAGAGGGCGTGAATATTTAGCGCAATACCCTAATTTTACTTTAGTAGGAAGAGAACATGATTTAGAGAGAATATCGTCTATTCTCATACGAAAATCATCAAATTCTCTTTTGTTGACAGGTCCCGCAGGTGTAGGTGTTTCAATGCTTACCCTTGGTTTACAAGCGGCTAAAAATAATCCAGATACGCCATTTGATTTGATTGTAAAAAAATTATTTTGGTTAAATTGTGATGCTCTTTTTTCTAGCGGTGATAGTACTAAAATAAATAATGAGTTTCAAAGTATTTTAAAAAAGCTAATGCAAACTCCTGAGTCAGTGCTGATTATTACTGATACGGCTAATTTTTTAGAAGCAGCACATAATACAGGTAATGCTCATTTTATTAATGCTCTAAATAACGCCGATAAATCAAATAATTTTCAAGTTATCCTCGAAGTTCGTGATGATAAACTTAGTAGTGTGCTAAAGGCTAGCACGAATATGCCTGAACTTTACACACTTTACGATGTCAAAAAACCTACTGGGGATAATTTAAATTCTATTGTTACTACTGTTGCAAAGGAGTTATCTGCATACCACAAAATTGAAGTGGATAAAGATGCTATTGATGAAGCGATACATTTAACCTGTAAATATCGTGATAGTTTAGGTTTAGGTGGGGTACAGCCTCAACGTGCTATTTCATTACTTGATCGTGCACTTGCTAGTTATCGTCAACTTACACATAAACAGCATCCAAAAATTGCTGAGTTAATGGGTAAGATCGAAAAAAGTAGCTGTGAAACAGAACAATATGATTTGCGACAGCAACTTGAACAATGGCAGTAAGATTGGCTGAATTTAAAGTCTGAAATTAGCAAAACATATCAATATCAACGTGATGCTGAAACGTTACGCTTCAAACTGCAAGATGAAATTACCCAGTTACAAGAAGAAGAGGACAACAATAATAAAGATTCAGAATCAGTTGCTATAAAAACATTTGCACAGTTAACAGCTGGAGGATTTGACTCACCAGCAGTTGCTAAATTAAAGGAAAAAAATTCGACAAATTGATGCAGAAATTGCACAAAATAATGAACAGCACCAAAAATTGGTGATGCTAGCCAATAAGGATTTGCGACTAAGTCGCCAAGAAGTGATCGCCGAATTTAGTAAAGTTTCAGGTATATCAGCAAACAAATTAGATGAGAATGAAGTTGAAAACTTGATTAATTTGGATGCAAATTTATTATCGCGAATCTTTGGCCAAGATAACATTGTAAAACATGTAGCCAATTCGGTGAAGGTTGCTAAAGTTGACACGCTTGAAGAATCAGGCCCTGCAATGTCTTACCTATTTTTAGGTCCATCTGGTGTAGGTAAAACTGAAATGGCCAAAGCTTTAGCGGAATATGTTTACGGTGACGAAAAATCGTTGGTTCGTTTTGATATGTCAGAATATATGGAAAAACATGCTGTTGCTAAATTAATTGGTGCACCTCCAGGATATGAGGGATTTGAAGCAGGTGGAATTTTAACAAACTCAGTTAGAAAAAAACCAGTTGGAATCTATTTATTTGATGAGATTGAAAAAGCACATCCTGATGTCTTTAATAACTTTTTACAGATCTTATCGGACGGACGATTAACCGATAATGTAGGTCGAACTGTCGATTTTTCTGATATTATGATTATTATGACCTCAAATATTGGACAATCTTACTATTTGGATCCTAATCTTTCTGACGAAGCTGCATGTGAATTAGCGACAAATGAACTGAATAATACTTATCGTTCAGAACTATTTAATCGTTTTAATGGACGAGAAAATATTCTTCATTTTAAACGCCTACCAATGGAAGTTATTGAACGGATTATTCGTCGAGAAATTGACAAATTAAATCAATCATATAGTCATCGTGGCTACACTATCGAAATAAAAGATTCTTGTATCAGTACATTCTGTCACGATCATTATGATATCATTCGTGGTGCCAGAGGATTGCCGGGTTATATAAAAACCAATGTTAGACCATTTATTGTTAATCATATTTTGCAGAATCCTCATGATCAAGGAGTGTTTAAAGCAATTTATAACCAGCAGACACATAGTTTTGATATGGAATTTTATAAAAATTAAAGGAAGATAAGATAGAGTTAGTTTTCTGTAACCTTTATTAAGTAAAGTAATTGGTTTCGGACGTTATTTAAATTTGGATAAAATATATCAATCAATAAAACGTTCGAAACCTAACAGTATAAAAAGTATTTTTATTTGAAACATTAAACAGAAAGATGTTGATAAAGAGTTATTACACCAACAAAAATAAGTACTAACCCGCCCAAAAGCTCAGCCTGTTTACCAATTAAACAGCCAATTTTATTACCCAATAATAATCCAATAGTAACCATTGTACAGGTAGCGAGTCCAATCATTGATGCAGCAAAAAAGATATTAACACTTGCTAATGCTAAGCCAACACCAACGGCAAATGCATCTATACTAGTTGAAATTGCTGTAAAAATTAACGTTAGTAAAGATTTTTTTGATGATGTTAATTCATCTTCTTGGCAATTTCCATCTGACTGTTTCTGGCTGTTATATATCATATTAATGCCTAAAAATAGCATGACAGCAAACACAACCCAGTGATCCCATTGTTCAATATATTGCAACGAAATATAACCAACTAACCAGCCAAGTAATGGGGTAATAGTCTCAACAACACCGAATAGAATACCAATTTTTAATGCGCCTAAAATTGGTGTTGATTTAAGTGAAATCCCACGACAAACGGCGACAGCAAAGGCGTCGGTTGACATTGCTAGTGCTAATAATAAAATAGCCCAAAAATTCATGACATATACTCTTGCTTATAATTATTAAAAATTTATTACTATTATAATAATGGGTGATGATTTATTTATTTATTTGTTACTGAAAATAGATAATTTGCTATTTTTTTATCACCTTTGTTTTTATAAAGTTCAGCTGTTTTTATAACGTTGTCTCGACGATTAGCATCATATTGAAAAAGTTGCTTAAACATTAAGTCAGCTGTTCTTTTATCATTATTTTGGATTGCACAATAACCATATTGTTCATAAGCATCAGCTTTCCAACGATGACGATCGAACTCAATACTCTGTTCAAATTGTTTTTTTGCTTCTTGATAACGATCTCGACCACATAAAAAAGAACCATAATGGATATGATATAATCCATTACCCGGTTGCATTAGAGTAATACGTTTGTAAATCATCTCGGCTTCGTTGTATTCACCAACATGTTGATCAAACATTGCCATGGCTAACATAACTTGGGGATTATTTGGAGAGTATTGTGCAGCTAATTTTAGATTATAATGTGCTACTTTGATATTTTCTTCTGACTCATTTGCTTTAGCAAGATATCCTAATCCAAGTCGCATCCTAGCCAAAGCGGCTTTTTCTGGATCAAATTCATTGTTGTTTTTCATTTGGCAACCTGCGAGTACTATCATCAAAAAATAGCTAGATATAACTAACAACTTCTTCATCTATCTTTCCTTTTTATAAAGATTTATCCTTATGCTGTTTGTTTAACAAGGTTCTGCTTTTTATAAAGAGTCCTTTTAGTGCGGTCAACAACTTCACCAGCTAGCTGGCCACATGCAGCATCGATATCATCCCCCCGTGTTTTACGAACTATTACGGTAAATCCATATCCCATTAATGTTTTCATGAAGCGATCAATTCGTGTATTTGAACATCTTGAATAAGGCGCACCAGGGAACGGATTCCAAGGAATTAAATTAATTTTGCTAGGTACATTTTTTAGGAATTGAGCAAGCTCATGAGCATGTTCAACGCCATCGTTAATTTGATTAAGTAATACATATTCAATAGTTACTTTTCCGTGATTTGCGTTTGAAGACGAAAGATAACGCAGAATTGAATCACGTAGCATAGACATATTGTATTTTAGGTTAATTGGCATAATTTCACTACGAATTGTATCATTAGGTGCATGAAGTGATATCGCTAGCGCCACATCAATCATACCGGCTAGCTTATCTAAAGCGGGAACAACTCCTGATGTCGATAGTGTTACACGCCTTTTTGATAAACCATAGCCAAAATCATCTAACATAATTTCCATAGCTGGTGCAACATTAGATAAATTAAGTAGCGGTTCACCCATACCCATCATAACTACATTAGTAATGGGCCTATCTGCTAATTTTCCGGTGACACCAATTGCATTTGATGCACGCCATACTTGGCCAATAATTTCAGAAACGGTTAAATTACGATTAAATCCTTGTTGGGCAGTAGAACAAAATTTACACTCTAATGCGCAACCAACTTGAGATGAAACACATAATGTTGCACGATCACGTTCAGGAATATAAACAGACTCAATCAGTTGGTTATTACCAACATCAAGTGCCCATTTTATTGTGCCATCAGAAGAACGCTGTTCTATGGCAATCTTCGGAGCTTTAATTTCTGCTAAAGTCTTTAGTTGTTCACGTAGTTTTTTATTGATATCGGTCATTTGATCAAAATTATCTACACCAAAATGATAGATCCATTTCATTACTTGATCAGCTCGAAACGGTTTTTCACCAAGTGATATAAAAAACTCTCTTAATTGTTGGCGTGTGAAGTTTAGTAAATTTATTCTTTCGTTTATGGAATTAGTTGTATTAAGATTCATTGTATTGGCAGCGTCTAAACAATTTCCAGACGTATTAGATGTAGATGTTGTTAACATAAGGCCTCGTTTTTACACATTATGGCTATTTCATTTTTTAGGAAAAGGATTATACTGTTTTTAACTTAATCTGGCTATATAGAATATTGGCAATGCTTGAAAGATGAAAAAATCAACGATGTTAAAAAAAATAGGTGGTTTAACTTTAAACTTATCTTTACTTCTATTTCCTACTTTTACCATGGCACAACAGATCACATTAAATAAACTGATTGGACAGTTTGACGAAAAAAAAGATAATGGTTTTATTGCGTTAGACTCAACTATACTACCTGTTAATAAAAAAGGGATGTATCTACAAAAAGAGCCAACCGAACAACTTATAAAAGCCTACAATGATTTTAAAAAAGTTCATCCAGATGTTCCTTTTATCATAGTAAGTGCAACGCGGAATTACACTTACCAAAACGGTATTTGGCAGCGGAAATGGGATGCTTTATCAGCTAAAATAAATGATCCAGAAAAAATTGCTGAAGAAATTCTAAAATTTTCGTCAATGCCTGGCACATCAAGGCATCATTGGGGAACAGATATTGATATTACCAGCGTTTCATCAAAATATTTTAAGTATGATAAAAAAGGCATCATTTTATACAAATGGCTTCAAAAAAATCTGCCTAAATATGGATTTTGCCAAGCTTTTAATGAAGGACGCAAAGGAGGATATCAACCTGAAGAATGGCACTGGTCATATAAACCTATTGCTAGCCAATATATTGACCAATACAAAAATATATTGGAAAGTGATCCAGAAGTTATTATGAGATCTTTAAGTTTTATAGGGCGCGATAAAATCAAGCTGGAAAGCCTAGTTAAAGAGTATGTATTAACGGTGAATGCTGATTGTTATTAATATATTTTTATTATTAATGTTTTCTCCAATAAGGCAAACATATTGTTACAATAAGGCCTCCACCATCACGATTAGTTGCTTGGATAGTACCGTTATGCATAATGACGGTCTTTCTGGCAATTGCTAGTCCTAGACCATAACCTTTACCTAATTGTGGAGACTGAATACGGACAAATGGTTCAAAAATACTTGATAACTTATTTTCTTCAACACCAGGACCTCGATCTTTAACTTCAATTTGTAAATACTTACCTGTTTCTTTTAATGAAACTTCTACGGCTTGCTCAGCTTTTGAAAAGCGAATAGCATTTCGGATAATGTTTTCAATAGCACGACGTATTTGTTCTGAATTACCTTTAACAATTGGATGAGTAATAGATGATAAAGTAAAATGTACTTCAATTAACTGGTGATTAGCTTCATAATTAGCATCATTGATTACTACACTTATTAAGTCTTTTAAATCAAAATATTCATCAGTGCGATTATTCATTTCAGCACGAGAATAATTTAGAATTTCGCCAATTAACTGATCTAAACGTTCTGACTCTAACTCTATTCTAGCTAAAGATGTATCAATATTTTGTTTATTTTGTTGAGCAAGTCCAATTGCTAGTTGCAATCGAGCAAGCGGAGTTCTAAGTTCATGAGAAACATCATGAAGGAGAGACTGACGATCAGAAAGTAATATATTAAGTTGCTCAACCATCATATCAAAATCTTTACCTAATTCGCTAAGTTCGTCACGCCTAGGTTTTAGTTTATTGAATAATCTGACAGAAAGATCTCCCTGAGATACCTTGAAAAAACCTTGCCTTAATAACCTCATCGGTCTAGTTAAATTCCATGCTAGAAAGAGGCTAAAAACAAGTCCAACACATATACCCATTAATACGATGGGCAAGGGCATGTTGAACAATGCCTTTTTAACATGATCCTCTTTATCCTCTTTAAATGAAACAGAATAAAGAGTTCCGTCAGGAGCGACGGTCATGCGTTGATAAGCATATGTAGGTGTTTCTAATTCATCGGTTAAAATATTAACTTGATCATTCAATGGAGAAACTAATTTTATTGACAGTAACGTTCTTTCTCGCTCAGGTAAATGTGCTATGAAATTAAGCGTTTCATCTTCACCAGCTACATGTAATAACTGGGCAATCATATCGACTTTCGTGGGCATATGATTGAGAAATCTTTGATTTTTATTTTCTACATAAATAGAAAACGCAATCCAAGTCAATTGGAAGGTAAGATAAAAGATTACCCCAAACGTGATAAGTATTTTCCAGAATAATCGATGATTCATGTCAAGCCTATTTGTTTGTTAACGAATACGGTAACCGACGGCTCTAATCGTCTCTATTGTCACATCATTTTGTGCAACTTGATGTAATTTTTGGCGAATATTGCTGATATGGACATCAACACTACGATCATAAAGTTCTCTTGCTCGACCAAGCCCAATTTCAGATAATTCTTCTTTAGTTACTACTCGCTCGCTATGTTTCACTAATAAAACTAATAAATTAAACTCGGTTGATGTCAAATCAATTACTTGTCCATTCCACGTACAAAGCCGTTGAGGTAGATCTAACATTAAACCATTAAAATGATATTTTTTATCATCAACCATTTCGACCGAACGTTCATCAAAACGTCGTAAAACTGCACGTAATCTTGCTAATAATTCACGCGGATAACATGGTTTTGGAATGTAATCATCAGCACCTAATTCCAAACCCAAAACGCGATCAATATTATCACCCTTAGCAGTTAACATAATAACAGGCATATTACATTGTTGACGGATGCTTTTCAGGACATCAATACCATTAATATCTGGTAACATCACGTCTAAGATTGCTGCACGATATTTACCTGATAGCGCTTCATCAATACCATCTTTACCTAAATAAACACTTTTGATATTAAAACCTTCATTAGTCAAATATTCGCTAAGCATTTGTGATAATTCAATATCATCATCTATTAATAAAATATTTATCATAATCGCAATCGCCATTGTTATCTAATTATAGGTTTTTATATTATTGCAATAATATAAAAAAAGTCAGGTTCTTTTACTAAAATATTACATATTTTAAACTATTCCTGATTATTTAATTTACTATTAAATAATGTAAAAAGGTTTAAGATATAACTATATGTTTTAATATATCTTTTGACAATAACTATCATATTACTTTCTAATGGTTGTAAATAGGCATTATTTAATTCTTAAGTAAGATAGACTAAAATAGTCTGCTTACTTAACATTAAATGTTTCACCATTTAACATTACTAAAGTTAATATGGAGATAAAAAATGGAACAACAAGTAATATGGCAGCAATTAATTCAATTGGTAAAACATGAAGTTTTACCTGCAGTTGGTTGTACTGAGCCCATATCTTTGGTTGCAACTATTGCGATGCAACATAGTAGCAACAAAATTATTGAAAAAATTGACGCTTATGTTTTGCCTAATTTAATGAAAAATGGTACGGAGGTAACTGTGTCAGGTACCGGTATGGTTGAGTTACCTATTGCGGCTGCCATTGGTGCAATCGGTGGTTGGGTATCATGAGCCTATTGGTATGGCTATTTGTAGTATGATTGGCGATTTATCTGGTATTATTTGTGATGGCGCTTCAAACAGTTGCGCAATGAAAGTATCAACTTCAGTATCTTCTGGATTTAAAGCAGTATTAATGGCATTAAGCCAAGTTAGAGTGACAGGTAAAGAAGGTATTGTTTGTGATAGCGTGGAAACATCAATCAATAATCTTGGTGCAATTGTTAGTCAAAGTATGAAAATAATTGACACACAGATTATTGATATCATGTCGCATAAAACATAAATATTTGCTTAACGCTAAAATATTAGGCTTTTAGCGATTTTAATATAAGCAATCAGCATATTTTTAAAAAAAATTACTGGACAATGTTATTTTTTATGCGTAATATTTCGTCCTACTTCTATGGTGGCTATAGCTCAGTTGGTAGAGCCCTGGATTGTGATTCCAGTTGTCGTGGGTTCGAATCCCATTAGCCACCCCATTTTATGAAATATAAAATCTAACGGCGAGTAGCGCAGCTTGGTAGCGCAACTGGTTTGGGACCAGTGGGTCGGAGGTTCGAATCCTCTCTCGCCGACCATTTTTAAATAAAAAGCTCGTTCATTTAGTTGAGATTTTGTTTTTCTGTTCGTTATTGTGTTTGTTTTGTCTTTTTAATATATAACGGCATGTTATTATATTCCTACCTACAAAAATTATTCTTATCTTACTTGTTTTATGGTGATATTTTGTTTTAATAGATAAAAATATCTCTTTATATAACCTCTATTTATTGGGAATAAATTATGAAAAATGTTGGTTTTGTAGGATGGCGTGGAATGGTAGGTTCTGTTCTTATGCAACGTATGGTTGAAGAACACGATTTTGATTATATTAATCCTGTTTTCTTTTCTACTTCTCAAGTAGGTCAAGCAGCTCCTATCTTCGGTGGAAAAACAGGTATATTACAAAGCGCAGATAATATTGATGCTTTAAAGGCATTAGATATTATTGTCACTTGCCAAGGTGGTGATTATACCTCAGAGATTTACGCAAAATTACGTGCAACAGGTTGGCAGGGTTATTGGATTGATGCAGCATCGACTTTACGTATGGCAGATGACGCAATTATCGTGCTTGATCCAGTGAACAAAGATAACATTGATACTGCGTTAGATAAAGGTATTAAAACCTTTGTAGGTGGTAACTGTACTGTAAGCTTAATGTTAATGTCTCTTGGTGGTTTATTTGCTGAAAACCTTATTGATTGGATTTCCGTTTCAACTTATCAAGCTGCTTCTGGTGGTGGCGCACGTCATATGCGTGAATTGCTCACCCAAATGGGGATGCTAAATGCTGAGGTGGCAAAAGAGTTACAAGATCCCCATTCTTCTATTTTAGATATTGAGAGAAAAGTGACCCAAAAAATGCGTGATGGTAGTTTACCAACTGATAATTTCGGTGTGCCATTAGCAGGAAGTTTAATTCCTTGGATCGATAAAGCGCTAGATAATGGACAAAGTAAAGAAGAGTGGAAAGGGCAAGCCGAAACCAATAAAATTTTAGGTACCAATCAAGTTATTCCGGTTGATGGGCTTTGTATTCGTATTGGAGCACTACGTTGTCATAGCCAAGCTTTTACCATTAAATTGAAAAAAGATATCAGCGTTCCTGAAATTGAAAAACTGCTTGCAGTTCATAATGATTGGGTAAAAGTCGTGCCGAATGATCGTGATCTTTCGATGCGTGAACTTACCCCTGCAGCAGTAACAGGCACTTTAACAACACCTGTTGGGCGCTTACGTAAATTGAATATGGGCAAAGATTACCTTTCGGCTTTTACTGTTGGTGACCAATTATTATGGGGGGCGGCTGAACCATTACGTAGAATGTTATGCATTTTGGCCTAATTAAAAATAAAATATAAAAAACCGATTTATCGGTTTTTTATAACAATAGATTATGGTTCTTTATCATTCAACAACGCCACTAATAGTGATCCATTAAATAAAGCTTGCTGCACTAATGCAAATGCGCCAATTGCTGAGCTATCGTTAAGGGAAGAACAAGTGATAGTCAGGTTTTTCCGTAATCCCTCTAAACTTTGAGCATTTAATGCACTATTAACAGCAGTTAATAGTATTTCGGGCGACTTGGTAAGTTCTCCTGCTAACACAATTCGTTGAGGGTTAAAGATGTTAACCATAATTGCAACTGCTCTACCAAGATTTTCACCTGCATCCTTAACTAACTTAATAGCTAGTTCATCGCCTTGATTAGCATACTGACAGATATGATATATATCACAGTTTTCTAATATTAACTTTGATGCATAACCTTGCTCAATCATCTGTTTAGCTCGGTATTCAATTGCTTTATTTACAACTCTGTTTTCCAAGCAGCCGAAGTTACCACAATGGCAACGTTCACCTAATGTATCTACTTGAATGTGCCCAACTTCACAAGCGCTTTGATTGTGGTTTGTAAGCAACTGTTGATTAACGATAACACCAGAGCCTACCCCGCGATGTACACGGATTAAAATAGAATCATCAACATGTTGTGTTGAACCAAAATAACTTTCAGCTAATGCTAGACTTTGAATATCATTTCCTACAAAAATAGATACATTGAATTCCTTTTGCAGTATCTCGCCTAAAGCCCATTCTTCTACTTGAATATGTGGGGTGTATCGAACAATGCCATTAACTGAGTCAATCAAGCCAGGGAGTACAATAGATATTGCAACTAAATGTTTTATTTTTTTGCTATTCAACTGAATAAATTCTTTAATTAATATAATTAGATAATCTTGAACTTGTTGTTGAGTAAAATTGGTAAGTGAGCATTTTTTTGACATAAGGCATTTAGCCCCTAAATCAAAAAGCTCTATTGTGACGTGAGATCGACTTAATTGTACGGCAATTGCTTGGTAATATTCAAACTTAGCTTCGATTGAAACTGCAGGCCGTCCCCCCGTTGATTGTTGTGCATCAACTTCTTTAATTAATTTTTTTTTAAGAAGTTGACGGGTTATTTTGGTAATGCTTGCAGGGGCTAATTGGCTGATTTCGGCCAATTGAATACGAGAAACAGGTGCTTGCTGAACAATCAAACGGTAAATCATTGCATAATTTAGCTGTTTGATTAATTCAGCGTTGCCAACTAAGTTCAGATAATTAAATTTCATATATTACTCAATATTTTTCATTAACTATCTGATATTCTAGCGACTCACTTCTCCATTAACAATAGTTTTAATTATTGTAAAGTCACGATTAAATACAACAAGGTTCGCAATTTTACCCTCACAAATACTACCAAGATCTTTATCCACACCGATTGCTTTGGCAGGATAAAGTGTTGCCATTCTTAATGCTTCATCTAATGCAATACCTACATATTCAACAGCATTTTTTACTGCATCAATCATAGTTAATGCTGAACCACCAAGTGTGCCATTTTCATCAATACAGCGGCCATCTTTATAATAAATGGTTTTGCCTGCAAATACGCCTGATTCTAAATTAGAACCTGCAAGTAACATTGCATCAGTAACTAAAATTAAATGATTTTGTTTTATTTTGTGACTATTGCGAATATTTGCCCAACTGACATGTTGACCATCAGCAATAATGCCTACATAAACTTCAGGTTCATCATAAATTGCGCCAACTACGCCAGGTTCGCGTCCAGAAATATAAGGCATGGCATTAAATAGGTGAGTACCTAAACGAATGCCATCGTTAAATCCACGACGACAATCATCGTAGTGACCATTCGAATGCCCAACAGATACATGAATACCTGCGTTAACCAATTGCTTAATGAAATGACTTTCAACTTTTTCTGGTGCTAAAGTTATAATTTTAATTACATCAGCATTTTTACATAGAAAATCAATCATTTTTTGCGATGGTTGGCGGATAATATTTTCGTCATGAATACCTTTCTTTTCAGGATTGATGTAAGGTCCTTCAAGGTGTAAACCTAGTGCTTGGTTAGGATGCAAGGTCAAATATTCACGCATCACTTTAACTGCCTTTATCATAAATTCATCAGTTGATGTAATTAATGTAGGCAAATAGCTAGTACAGCCAGAAATAAGATTTGTGGCCTGCATGGCTTCTAATGTTTCAACGCACAGTGCATCAAGCGTTTCATTAAATTGCACACCACCACAACCATTAACTTGGATATCAATAAATCCAGGTGCAACAAGTGCACCTTGTAAATTTTCAATTTTGATATCTGTAGGTAATTCGTTTTGTTTACAGACTTTTGTAATTTTATCTCCATCAATAATAACAGCGTGGTTATCAAGGATCTCATAACCTGTATAAAAACGGCAATTTGTTAATGCATACATTGAATTATCCTTTATAAAACGGTCACTTTAAGATTATCAGCTTCCATTTGTTTAAAATATTTTAGTGTTTTCACTTTAAGATCATCAGTACTTGGTTCATCACAAACAATAATTGATGCAGGATGCATTTGTAGTGCAGTGACAGTCCAAAGGTGATTAACAGACCCTTCAACACCAGCTTGTAATGCTAAACTTTTGTTATGACCACAAACTAATAAAATAACTTCCTGTGCATCCATTAAAGTTGCAACACCAATGGTTAACGCATGTTTTGGTACTTGATTCACATCATTATCAAAAAAGCGAGAATTAGCAATGCGTGTATCTTCAGTTAATGTTTTGATGCGTGTACGTGAACAAAGTGAAGATCCTGGTTCATTAAAAGCGATATGTCCATCTTGACCCACCCCCCCAACAAAGATATTAATTTTGCCGTAAGCTTTGATCTTCGCTTCATATTGACGGCACTCTTGATCAATATCTGGCGCATTACCATTTAATATATGGATATTGTTTTTATCAATATCAATATGATTGAAAAAATTTTCGTACATAAATGTGTGGTAGCTTTGTGGATGCTCTTCTGGAATACCAACATATTCATCCATATTAAAGGTTACAACATGTTTAAAGCTGACGTTACCTGCTTTATATTGTTTAATCAATTGTTGATACATAACTAATGGTGAACTACCTGTTGGCAGCCCCAATAAAAATGGACGATCTGCGGTAGGTTTAAACTCATTAATTTTATTAACAATGCGCTGTGCAACCCAGGCACCGACTTCTTGTGCATTTTCTAAGGGAATAAGTCTCATGTGCTGTTACCTCTTGTGATATAATTAAAAACTTTTTTCTTGAAATAAAATATGTTGTCTTTATTTTACTATATTAAACTAATTAATCAAAAAAAATGGTGATTTAAATCACAAAAAAAGAATAATTAATTTGCGAAGTAAAATAAATAATATAGAGTGGAATAATAATACTTAATTATCATCACTTAAAGATGTAAAATTTTATTACTTTTTATTATATACCCCTAATAACTATATGAGGTTAAACTTATGGGAATTTTAGCTTATATGCAACGTATCGGGCGTTCATTGATGGTACCTGTGGCAGTTCTACCAGCTGCTGCAATACTACTAGGAATTGGATATTGGATCGATCCTAATGGTTGGGGGCAAAATAGTATTGTAGCCGCTTTTTTAATTAAATCTGGCGGAGCAATTATTGATAATATGCCAATACTTTTTGCTATTGGTGTGGCTTATGGCATGTCTAAAGATAAAGATGGTGCAGCCGCACTTGCTGGGTTAGTTGGCTTTTTAGTGGTTACAACTTTACTGTCTCCTAGTTCGATTGCACTATTTAGTGGTATTGATACAAAAGCAGAAAATTGGTTAGAAAAAGTTCCTGCTGCATACCAAAAAATAAATAACCAATTTATTGGTATTCTCGTTGGTATTATTTCAGCTGAACTTTACAATCGTTTTAGTCAAGTGGAATTACATAAAGCATTAGCATTTTTTAGTGGTAAAAGGCTAGTGCCTATTATCGTATCGATAGTTATGTTATTGGTTTCTGCTGTTTTATATTTTATCTGGCCATCTATTTATGATGCATTAGTTGCTTTTGGTAAATATATTAAAGATTTAGGTTCAGTGGGTGCTGGTATTTATGGGTTCTTCAATCGTCTATTAATTCCTGTTGGTTTACATCATGCACTTAATTCTGTTTTTTGGTTTGACGTTGCAGGTATTAATGATATTCCAACTTTTTTAGGTGGACAAAAGTCAATTGATGATGGATTAGCTACAATTGGTATTACGGGGCGTTACCAAGCTGGATTCTTCCCAATTATGATGTTTGGCTTACCGGGAGCTGCGCTAGCTATGTATCATACAGCAAAAAAAGGTAATAAGGACAAAACAGCATCAATTATGTTAGCCGCTTCATTTGCTGCATTCTTTACTGGCGTTACTGAACCGTTAGAATTTGCGTTTATGTTTGTTGCGCCATTACTTTATGTTTTACATGCTATTTTAGCCGGTATTTCTCTTTATATTGCCGCAGCGATGCAATGGATTGCGGGATTTGGTTTTAGTGCTGGCTTAGTTGATATGCTACTTTCTAGTCGTAATCCACTTGCTGTACATTGGTATATGCTTATACTTCAAGGTTTAGTGTTCTTTGTTGTTTATTATGTTGCATTCCGCTTTGTTATTGTGAAATTTAATCTTAAAACACCAGGTCGTGAAGATGAAGTAGAAACAACCCAAAGTGAAGCGGAAAAATCAACGCAAGGAAATACAGATACAACAAAACTTGCAGAGCAATATTTAGCAGTTGTTGGAGGTAAGGAAAACCTAACCAATATTGATTCTTGTATTACACGTTTGCGTTTAGGCGTTAATGATTCTGAGCTTATTGATGAACAAGCTGCTAAAGCACTTGGTGCAATGGCCGTAATAAAATTAGGTAAAACAGGGGTACAAATTGTGGTTGGTCAGCAAGCAGAAAAGATTGCAGATCAAATGAAAAAGTTAGTTTAGTTAATTAAAATAAGAGTTAAATCAAATTAAACCATAATCCACTCCTATTTAAGTATAGTGAAAAAATAGAGTGGATTATTTATTTGATTTAATCATATACAAAATACTATTAGCTTATTTATAAATACTAGAATGTATTTATAAATAATTAGAAAAATCAAATAAAACAAATAGTCTTATTGAACGATTTTTATTTAGGTATAATGCCTATTATCGCAGTGTAACATGTTGTATTTTAGTCTAGAATTAGAATCGAAAAATTACATCTTGAAGAGTTAATAATTGAGTTAATAACTGATTATTAATGACTTTACTAGGAATATTATGAGGTATTTGAATTAGATTTCTCGATTTGAGTGAAGATTCACATACGTACACATCATCAATATCATAAAGCTCAAGCATATTAAAAGTTGCAATATAATCACGCATTAAAATTTTATGGGGTTGTTGTTCTGGTAATAAATGGAATACACCATCATCAATAAAAAAAACAGAAATATGGTTAATAGCTGATGTAGCCAATGCTATATCAAGAGCCTCTCGGCCTTTGGCATTTCCGTGAGGTGGTGAGCTAATAATAATTGCTAATTTTTTCATTTCAGTATCTTAAGTTAAAACTGAATAGTTCGATCTGTTGTTGCAATTGATTCACTTAGTTCTCCAAGGCCCGTTAAGTGAAAATAATCCGCGAGATTATTTTTAATAACGCCACGCCTCTGAGCGGCAGCAACACAAACAGTTAAAGTTAAAGGGTATGTTTTTGCTAATTCCTGCCATGCAGAGATTAAATCGAATTCATCATTAGCGGGATCAGTATAACTGTTGCCATTATAAACACCATCAGCATAAAAAAAGATATTTTTAATGGTATGAGGAGTCTGTGACAGTAAAACTTGTGCAAATTGATATGCACAATAAGCAGATTGGGCCCCATAAGCAGGACCCATAACAACAAGAGTATAACTCAATGAATCAATCAAGTTAGTTAGCTTGTTGTTCTTGATTTTGAGCTGGCTCTTGATTTTTATCATTTTTATCCCCATCAATGCCAAGCAATTCAACTTCAAAAATTAAAGTTGATGCAGGTTGGATTCCAGCTTTACCTTCTTGACCAGGAAGACTTTGGTCACCATAAGCTAAATCAGGTGGTACAACAAGTTTGATTTTTCCGCCAATTCCGATCAATTGAATTCCTTCTGTCCAACCTTTGATAACAGCATTTAGTGGAAATGTTGCTGGTTCACCTCGATCATAAGAACTATCGAATTTACGTCCGTCAGTTAAAGTTCCTGTATAATGAACAATAACTGTATCTTGAGCTGTTGGATGACGATCAGAACCTTCTTGAATGATTTGATAAAGTAACCCTGATTTTGTTTGTTTTACTCCATCTTGTTTAGCAAATTCTGCACGGAATTTCTCACCAGATGCTGTATTTTCAGTTTTTTCTTTTTCAAAACGCTCTTTGCTTTCTTTTTGGATTCTTTTACCAAATTCATCTAAGATGGTTTTCACTTCATCTTTTGAAAGTTGAGAGGCATCTCGGAAAGTTTCATTAAAGCCACTGATTAAATATTCTTGGTCTGGTTTAATTTCATTTTGTTCTAAATTTGACTTCATGTATGTTGCAAATGATGAACCTAATGCATATGCTTCTTTTTGTGCATTAGTTGAAATTGTTACTTTATTTGATGAATTTTTCTCATCACAACCAGCTAATGTTAATACAATTACGCTGCTTACTAACGTCATTTTAATCAATGATTTCATTCTACTTCTCCAGATTATAAACTTTTTGGGTAATTATCTTGGTTATTATATCTGATTTGATATAAGATAATAAGGGTTTACAAATCATTTATTTTATAAATTTATAGTAATCCATTGATAATATATTAAGGAAAGCATCTTTTGCAATTTAAATCATCCTTGAGTGAAAGTGGTATCCTCAGTTATAATGTTAAAAATTTATAGTAATAATGTATAAGGATAGCTATTTTGACTACCGAACTTAATACCCTTGATGTTGAAGAAATCATCAGCCTGTTACCTCATCGTTATCCGTTTTTAATGGTTGATAGAGTTCTTAGTTACGAGAAAGGTAAAACACTAAAAGCGATAAAAAATGTTACTGTGAATGAGCCATTTTTTCAGGGGCACTTTCCAAATAAACCCATTTTCCCTGGTGTTTTGATTTTAGAAGCAATGGCTCAAGCGACTGGGATATTGGCTTTCAAAAGTATTGAAGAGCTATCACCAGGTCAACTTTATTATTTTGCTTCCATTGATAAAGCACGTTTTAAACGCCCTGTAGTGCCAGGAGATCAGCTTATGCTCGATGTTGAATATATTAAAGAACGTCGTGGTATTGCATTATTCCATGGTGTTGCAACTGTCGATGGTAAGTTAGTTTGTGAAGCTGAAATGATGTGTGCCCGTAAATAATCGTTTTTTAGCATTTCCCCCAAAAACAGTATTAAGGAATAATTATGGCAATGGAGATACATCCAAGCTCAGTGATTGAAAAGGGAGCAAAAATTGGCGATAACGTCAGAATTGGTCCGTTTTGCTTTATTGGTGAGAATGTTGAAATTGGTGACGGTACTTTTTTAAAATCACACGTTGTTATCAATGGTCACACAAAAATTGGTAAAGATAACCAAATCTATCAATTTGTTTCGATTGGTGAGGTAAACCAAGATTTAAAATATCGTGGAGAGCCAACACGCACTGAAATTGGCGATCGTAATATGATTCGTGAAAGCGTAACTATTCACCGTGGCACTGTTCAAGGTGGTGAATTAACGCGAATTGGTAGTGATAATTTATTGATGATTAATGCACATATTGCTCACGATTGTCATATTGGTGATCATTGTATTTTAGCAAATAATGCCACTTTAGGTGGGCATGTTCAATTAGATGATTATGTAATTATTGGCGGAATGACTGCCGTTCATCAATTTTGTGTGATCGGATCACATGTTATGGTTGGTGGTTGTTCAGGTGTTGCTCAGGATGTTCCGCCTTATGTTATTGCCCAAGGTAATCATGCAACACCTCATGGCGTAAATTATGAAGGCTTAAAACGTAGAGGGTTTAGCAAAGATGCTTTGCAGGCGATTCGCAATAGTTATAAAATCCTTTATCGAAATGGCTTAACGTTTGAAGAGGCAAAAGTTGAAATTGAAACCATTGCCAAACAACACTCTGAAATCCAATTGTTTATTGACTTTTTTGCCCGTTCAACGCGTGGCATCATCCGTTAATGGCTAATGAAACACTAGTCATTGCATTAGTCGCTGGAGAAGCCTCGGGCGATATTCTTGGCGCAGGATTGATTTGTGCGCTAAAAAATTACCATTCTAATATTGAATTTGTAGGTATAGCGGGTCCGAAAATGCAAGCCGAAGGCTGTAAAGCTTGGTACGAAATGGATGAATTATCGGTCATGGGAATTGTTGAAGTATTGGGGCGATTACGCCGTATTTTATCTATTCGCCGAGATATCACTAAACGCCTAGTTAAACTCAAGCCCGATATATTTATTGGTGTTGATGCTCCCGATTTTAATCTTTCCCTAGAAGGAAAATTAAAGCAAGCTGGCATTAAAACAATTCATTATGTTAGTCCATCTGTTTGGGCTTGGAAGCAAAAACGCGTTTTCAAAATTAAGCGTAATACTAATCTTATTTTAGCCTTTTTACCTTTTGAAAAAGTCTTTTATGATAAGTTTGATGTTCCTTGTCGCTTTATTGGGCATAAGATGGCGGATGATATTCCTTTAAATCCAGATCAAACAGCTATGCGTCAACAATTAGGTGTTCCCTTAAATAGCCTTTGTTTATCATTATTACCGGGTAGCCGTCATGCTGAAGTGACATTATTATCAGCACCTTTTTTAAAAGCAGCAAAGCTATTACGAGAGCGTTATCCTAATATACATATTCTAGTACCTTTAGTTAATGCTAAAAGACAAAAAGAATTTGAACAAATCAAAGCTCAAGTTGCACCAGAACTTAAAATACAGTTACTACATGGTCAAGCCCGTGAAGCGATGATTGCGAGTAATGCAGCAATCTTAGCATCGGGGACTGTGGCATTAGAATGTATGTTAGCTAAGTGCCCAATGGTAGTTGGGTACAAAATGAAAGCATTAACTTTTTGGTTAGCTAAAAAATTAATTAAAACGCCTTATGTGTCTTTACCTAATATTTTAGCCGGTAAAGAGATTGTACCTGAATTGTTGCAACAAGATTGCACACCAGAAAATATTGCCAATCGTATTATCCCTTTTTTAGAGGGAGATAATTCAGAACTAAAACAGACATTTTTATCTTTGCATAATCAAATTCGTTGTAATGCTGATGAACAAGCTGCTAAAGCTGTACTTGATGTATTAAAGGAGCCACATTGTTAGAGTTTACCTATCCAGATGTCACTTTAATTGCAGGTGTTGACGAAGTTGGGCGAGGTCCACTTTGTGGCGATGTTGTTACCGCTGCAGTTATTTTAGATCCTAACAAGCCCATTAAAGGCTTAACTGATTCTAAAAAACTAACCGAAAAAAAACGAGAACATCTATTTGATATTATCAAACAAGATGCTTTAGCTTGGAGTGTTGCAAGAGCATCTGTGGACGAAATTGATAAATTAAATATATTACATGCTTCCATGCTTGCTATGCAGCGAGCTGTATCTAAATTACCTATTAACCCCAATTTTGTATTAGTTGACGGTAATCGTTGCCCCGATTTTGGTATACAAACACAAGCTGTAGTTAAAGGCGATTTATTAGTGCCAGAAATCAGTGCTGCGTCTATTTTAGCTAAAGTTACACGCGATCGTGAAATGGTTGAGCTTGATAAATTATATCCACAGTATGGACTTGCTAAACACAAAGGTTATCCAACTAAAGCGCATTTAGCTGCAATAAAGGAACATGGTATTAATCATTTATACCGTAAAAGTTTTGGACCAGTTAAGAGTTTAACATTATTTTAATTCACGATTGTTTATCAACCGTTGTCAGCAATGGTGAGTTAAAAATAGAAACTGGTAAAATGACCATTTCTTGATAAGGAATTTTGTTTCCATAACATTTTTTCAATTTCTTCTTCACGGCAGACGATGAAAGATTAAAATCTTTGATAGTTTGTAATTGGCCAATTTTCAATTTAAGTGCCTTATCATAAATTATTTTCCAAACTACTTGTTTTTATTTAGCAATTTCGCTATTAGGGTCTGTTGAACTTTTGTGTTCATATATTAATCAATAATACATTGGTAGCCACATAAGTATAAATACCAGCAATAACATGCAGGCATAATTGCTTTCTAATTTATCATATCTTTTTGAAATTGAACGATACTGCTTAATTCAGTCAAACGCATTTTCAATTAAATGGCGATATTTATACAGATATCAATCCATGCTATTAACAGAAAGGTGGATTTTAGTTGAGTTTCCTCCATAGCTTTTTCCTATCTGTTCTTAATGCTGAGTTGCTGCATTTTGAGCTATGTTGATGCGCTCGTATAATAGAATCATCGAGGAAAGCCCATTCGAGATTAGCTATACTTAATAATTTTTTGATAATATATTAATATGCCTTTTCTAGACCATAAATTAAAACGTCTATAGACTGTATTCCATTAACCAAATATAGTTGATTAATCTCGCCAAGGAATACCCGTTCTCATTCGGAACAGTATTCCTTCAAATGTCATTATGCCATTTAAAAAATTACCATCAAAGATAAACCCCCATTCATTATTACTCGTTAATGGCTATCTTACTTATAAAATTGATACTAGAATAGCAACTAGATTTATTAATAACGATCAGCGATAATCTTAACCCAATCTTACTAATAATTAGTGTTGTTATGTTTACCATTTATCATTCAAATCAAGTCGATTTACTCAAAACATTATTGAGTGAATTGATGCGCAGGCAACCATTAGATGATGTATTTACACCTGATGTTGTTATGGTGCAAAGTCAAGGCATGGCACAATGGTTGCAAATTGCGTTAGCGGATGAACTTGGTATCGTGGCTAATGTTGATTTTCTTTTTCCAACTCAGTTTATTTGGCAACTTTATCAAGTCTTGTTACCAGAGGCGCCAATTGAAAATAGCTTTAATGTTGAATCAATGAGTTGGCGTTTGTATTATTTGTTACCTCAAGTTATTAAACAACCTGAGTTTAGCGCGCTTAAACATTATCTTGATATTGATAAGCAAGATAAAAAACGGTATCAGCTTGCAACGCGTATTGCACGATTATTTGACCAATATTTAGTTTACCGTCCAGATTGGCTAGCAAAATGGGAGGCAAACCAGACTGTTGCCGAATTGAATCATCATTCTGATGAAACGTGGCAAGCGGAGTTGTGGCGAAAACTAATATCAATTAGCCAACCTTATCATCGCGCTAATATTTATCAACAAATGCTTGAAATGTTATTAAATAATAACTTTGAACGTTCACGTTTAGATGCATTACCTAACCGTATTTTTATTTTTGGTATTACTTCTCTTCCTCCTATTTATCTTTCGCTACTTTCAGCACTTGGGCAACATATTGATGTCCATTTAATGTTTAATAATCCGTGTAAATGGTATTGGGGCGATATTGCTGAAAAACAGTTGTCAGATATATTAAATACACCCGATAAAATACCCAATCCTCTATTAACCTCATGGGGAAAACTTGGGCGTGATAATCTATTTTTGTTACAAGAATTTAATAATAAGCAAGATATTGAAGCGTTTGCCGATCAGGATCGTTCTTGTCTATTACATGCTATTCAGCAAGATATTTTAGAACTGTATCAAACCGATTTTGATAATAAAACTTTTGCCGTAACAGATAAGTCGATTTCGTTTCATGCCTGCCATAGTGAACAACGTGAAGTTGAGGTATTGTATGACTACCTGCTATCGGTTTTTGATGCCGATCCTACGCTGGAGTTGCGCGATTGCATAGTTATGGTATCAGATATTGATAAGTATGTTCCTTATATTCGAGCCGTCTTTGGTAATGCTGTTGAAAAGCGCTATTTACCTTTTACTATTTCAGATCAAAAAGCACGAAATATCGATCCTATCGTTCAAGGCTTTTTTGCCATTTTAAATTTTCCAAATAGTCGATTTACAGCAGAAGAACTATTTAATTTACTTGAAATCCCTGCTATTGCCGAAAAATTCGCTATTAACGAATCTCAATTAACCTTGTTGCGAACTTGGATTGTTGAGTCAGGCATTCGTTTTGGACTTGATAGTGCACATAGTTGGTTATTTGGGCTTGAGCGGTTATTACTCGGTTACACGATGAACAGTGAACAAGGCGGTTGGCAACAAATATTACCTTATGATGGTGCAACAGGTTTAGATGCCGAATTAATAGGCCAATTAGCCGAATTTATTAAAGTTGTAAGTAAGTGGTTTGCTATCTTAAATGAAGAAAAACCGCTAATTAATTGGCAACCTTGTTGCCTTGAATTAATCAATGACTTTTTTGTAAGTAATGTTCAACGTGAATCCATTTTATTGATGATCGAAGAAGAATGGCAAGAACTGATTAATAGTGGATTATCGGCTTGTTATACAGATAATATTTCTATCACTATTCTACATGATGCTATGCAATCACGCTTAGAGCAAAATCATTTAGCGCATCGTTTTTTAGTTGGTAAGATAAATTTTTGTACCATGATGCCAATGCGTTCTATTCCATTTAAAGTTGTTTGTTTACTTGGTATGAATGACGGCGATTATCCAAGAACGTCTCTTCCACTTGATTTTGATTTAATCGCACAACATCCAAGACGAGGGGATCGTAGCCGTCGCACAGATGATCGTTACCTTTTTTTAGAAGCAATTTTATCTGCGCAAAAACAGTTGTATATCAGTTATATTGGTCGCGATATGAAAGATAATAGTGAACGTTACCCTTCTATACTTGTTGATGAGTTTTGGGAATATATTGGCCAATATTATGGCAAGGATAAAAATAATACAGATGGTACTACAAATAGCACTACAACAAATAGCTTAGATTTTTTACGTGTAAACCATACACGCACACCGTTTAACCCCAAAAATTTTTTACAAGAACCCAAAAGCTATGCCGATGAGTGGTTACCTGCAGCATTGCAACAAGGTGAAAGTCAGTTATTTATTAGTGAAATACCAATTATTAGTGTAGATAATATTAATCTTGATGAATTAAAACGATTTTACCAGCACTCTATTAGGCTATTTTTACAAAAACGGTTTAATTTTTATATAAATTATATGGATGATACCTTACCAGATGCCGAAAACTTTAATCTTGATAGCTTAAAGCGCTATCAATTAAACTTACAGATTTTAAATGAATTAATTGCCAATAGATCGCAACAATCAGATGATTTCTATCAACGATTAGCGTTAACAGGTGACTTACCAGATGGTGCGTTTGGTGAAATTATTTATGATAATCAACTTGAATCACTGCAACCTTTGGCCAATAAAGTTGACCAAGAACGTTTAGTTATGACAACGCAAGAAGTTAATTTAACCATTTCATCTAATGATCAACATTACCAATTACAAGGTTGGTTAACTCACATTCAAGACGATGGTATATTGACATGGCGACCGTCAAAGCTTTCGATTCGCGATGGTATTTCGTTGTGGATTGATCATTTGATTTATTGCATTTTAAATCCTGATAAAATTGATAGTCAAAGTCGTATGTATGGTCGGGACGATAATGAATGGCGATTTTCACATTTAAATGCAGATCTGTCCTTAACTATATTAACTAATTTAGTTGAAGGCTATTTGCAGGGGATCAATGAACCATTATTAATGCCATTAAAAAGTTCGTGGAGTTGGTTAATTACAGCTTATGATAAAAAAACAGGTCAGATTATCGCTAGTGAAAGAGCTATCAATCAACTTTTAAATTCATGGCAAGGCGGATTTAACCAATCCGCCGAGTGTGACAGTTATTATACTCGTCTTTATCCTGAGTTAACCGATACACTGATTGAACAAATTATATTTACTGCTGAGCGATTTTTATTGCCAATTTTATTACATCAAACAACGGCAGAATAAGAGGCTTTAGCATTATGTTTATTGATACACATTGTCATTTTGATTTTCCACCTTTTAGTGATTTTCTTGCTGATTCAATAAATAAGATTCGCCAAGCGAATATCGTTGGGTTAATTATACCCGCAGTTAGTGCTAACTATTTTGATGCTGTTTTACAACTTACGAATAAATACCATGAACTTTATGCCGCTTTGGGGTTGCATCCTATCTATCAACATACTATGGCTGATTTAGAACTATTAACCAATATTGTTAAAACAAAACCTAAAAAATTAGTTGCCATTGGTGAAATCGGGCTCGATCGCTACGATTTAAGTATCGATTGGCAACAACAATTATTATTTTTTAGGTCGCAATTAACAATTGCCAAACAGTTTGATTTGCCCGTTTTAATACATTCACGCAAAGCGCACGATATTATGTACCGTGAATTACACAAGGCCAACTTATCTTGTTGTGGCGTAATACATGGTTTTTCAGGTAGTTATCAACAAGCCATGCAATTTGTTAAGCTGGGTTATTATATTGGTGTAGGTGGCGTAATTAGTTATGAACGTGCGAATAAAACTCGCAATACAATTGCTCAATTACCACTTAGCAGCCTAGTACTTGAAACAGATGCGCCCGACATGCCATTAAGTGGGCGTCAAGGTCAAGCAAATCGCCCTGAATATATCACTGAGGTTTTTAAAATATTGACACAATTACGCACTGAATCACCAGAACACATACTTAACACAATTTTAACAAATACCTTGACGCTATTTAGTGGAATCAATAGAATAAAAATTTAACAAGCAACTAAAATAAATTTACTATTTTTATGAAGTTATTTTAGTAAACCAACGACAGTAGGTTTATATGGCTAGACAATTGAATCAACTATTTGCTCAATCTATTTCCTCCCTCACCCGATTATTTCCTTTGTGGGCAGTTTTGTGTGCGGTTATGGCCTATTTTTCTCCTGATACTTTTACACCTATACGTCCCTATACATCACAATTACTCATGTTTGTGATGTTCACCATGGGAGTTACATTAAGTATTGATGATTTTAAACGTGTAGTCACCAAACCTAAAGCGGTGGTTATTTGTACTTTGTTACATTATATTGTTATGCCGTTAACTGCTCTAATTTTATCAAAACTGTTTACAATGAGACCAGAACTATTGGTTGGCATGGTGTTAGTTGGAAGCGTAGCTAGCGGAACAGCATCAAATGTGATGATTTATCTTGCCAAAGGTGATGTTGCATTGTCTGTTACAATTTCATCTGTTTCGACACTTGTGGGGGTAGTTATAACACCACTGATAACACTACTATTAGTTGGAACAACAGTTGAAGTCCCTGTTTGGGGAATGCTTGTACATATTGTACAGATTGTACTAATACCGATTATATTAGGATTAATTGTTCACCATTTCTTAAATGCTATTGTTAAAAAATGTGAGCAATTTTTACCACTTTTATCAATGATTTGTATTTTATTAATTATTTGTATTGTAGTAGCAGGTAGCTATACTCAAATTGGCCAAGTGGGGGGCACTGTTATTTTTGCAGTTGTGATTCATAATGCGTTAGGATTGCTTGGTGGTTACTGGGGAGGACGTTTATTTGGTTTTGATGAATCAACCTGCAGAACCATGTCACTTGAAGTAGGAATGCAAAATTCTGCCCTTGCAGCTACTTTAGGCACCACCTACTTTTCAGCTTTATCAGCTCTACCTGCTGCAGTATTTTCTGTTTGGCACAATATTTCAGGTTCATTACTGGCTGGTTATTGGCAAGGTAAACCAGTAAAGAATAAGAAAAAATCCAATCATTAACAAATAATATTGTAAAATAGCATTCATCAGCTCTCTTTCTTAATCAACTCTAAGTAAGAGAGCTTAATTTTCTGAACTTATATCCAACCGCTCCACTAGCATTTAAATTAATTTTAGGCCAAATTAAAATGAATAGCGAATTACAGTTACCACCGTTTGTCTATCGTATATTACCGTGGATTGCGGCGTTTGCATTCTTTATGCAATCACTTGATACCTCGATATTAAATACAGCCCTCCCCACTATGGCTAACGACCTCAATGAGTCCCCATTAAATATGCAATCAGCCGTGATAAGTTATGCTTTGACCCTTGCATTATTTATTCCTGTTAGTGGTTTTTTATCTGATAAATTTGGCACTAGAAATATTTTTGTGATGGCCGTTTCACTATTCACACTGGGTTCATTACTTTGCGCTTTATCTAATTCATTAATTTTTTTAGATATATCACGAGTGATCCAAGGTGTTGGTGGCTCGATGATGGTGCCTATATCACGTTTAGTATTGATAAAATCTTTTAAGCGTAGTGATTTTTTAGCTGCGTTAAATACAGCCACGATTCCTGGATTAATTGGTCCCGTTTTAGGACCAGTATTGGGAGGATATCTAGTTGATATGGTAAGTTGGCACTGGGTGTTTTTTATTAATTTACCCATTGGTATTTTAGGTATAATAATTAGTTGGAAATACATGCCTAACTTAAAAGGCCAACACATGCCTTTTGATCTATTAGGCTTTATATTTATTGTTATTAGCTTTATTAGCGCCACTTTGAGTGTAGAGATTTTAAACCAAAATCAGACATATTATTGTCCATTACTACTTGCGACAATTAGTCTACTTTTTTTATTTATTTATCGTGAATATGCAAAAAAGAAACAAACTCCATTATTCCCACTATCGCTATTTAAAATCCGTACGTTCAAAATAGGAATTATCGGAAATTTAATTTGCAGATTAGGTATATCAGGAGTGCCTTTTCTTATTCCACTATTATTACAAGTGGGATTTGGTTATTCAGCTATTTTTGCCGGCATTATGTTGATGCCAATGGCCATTGCTTCAATTTGTACTCGAATCTTTATTCCGCGTATTTTAGCACGTTTAGGTTACCGTTTCGTACTAGTTACTAATACAATTTTAGCTGGCATAATGATTATTTTAATGTCCGTATTAAATTTATCGACACCACTTATTCTTATCAGTTTATTGCTATTTTGTATCGGTGGAATCAACTCCATGCAATACACAGCCATGAATAGCATAACCTTAGCTAATCTAGAAAACGACAATACAAGTAGTGGCAATAGCTTAATGGCAGTAAATCAACAATTAGCAATTAGTTTTGGTACCGGATTGGGTGCTGTTTTATTACGCTTAATTAGCACCACAACAAGTACTATTCACTCATTTCAGTTAACATTTGTTATACTTGGTATGATTACCGTTTTATCAAGCATTATTTTTGCACAATTAAAAAAAGAAGACGGACAAAATCTAACCAATCATCAGCAAGAAATAAGGAGATAAATCTATGTTCCAGTACCAAATCATCCCAGTTACAGCTTTCCAAGAAAATTGTAGCATCATTTGGTGCGATCAAACCATGGAAGGTGCATTTATTGATCCCGGAGGTGAACCCGAACTGCTTATAAAAGCGGTTGAAAAGCTAGGCGTTAATATTAAGCAGATCTTATTAACCCATGGACATTTGGATCATGTTGGTGCTGCAACTATATTGGCTAAACATTATGATGTGAAGATTATTGGACCAAGCCAAGAAGATGAATTTCTATTAACAAGTTTACCACAACAAAGTACACAATTCGGTTTTCCTTATACTGATAGCTTTTTGCCTGATCGGTGGTTAAAAGAAGGTGAGCAGATTCAAGTTGGTAATATTAGACTTGATGTACTTTTTTGCCCGGGTCACACTCCGGGACATATTGTTTTTATTAACCATTTGGATAAACTGGCTTTTGTCGGCGATGTATTATTTAAAAGTAGTATAGGAAGAACTGATTTTCCACGAGGCAACCATGCCGATTTAATTTCATCAATCACTAACAAATTATTACCACTTGGGGATGACTTTATTTTTGTACCAGGCCACGGACCTATGTCTAGTTTTGGTCATGAACGAGTTAGTAATCCTTACTTAGTTTAAGTAACAAATTATTTTAATTATCACACTCTTTATTTTAGAGTGTGATAAAAATATCCTATATCTTACACACTCCAATGTAAACTAATTAAAAACAAAAGAGTTTACAATAGCAATAGTTGCGCTATTATAGTTCTACTATTTATATAAAAGGTAGAAAATAATGAAACTTCAACCGACTTCGTATTATCCAACATTTATCACTACACTTGTAAATTTATCTTCTTGGCAACGTAAATTATTAACCACAACAAGTGCAGCATTACTTTTAGGATTAGCCGCTAACATTAGTATTCCAACTTACCCTGTTCCATTTACATTACAATCATTGGCTGTATTGTTAATTGGTGCTTTTTTAGGTCGTAAACTAGGTGCATTAGCAATAATCCAATACCTTATTTTAGGTGCAATTGGGTTACCGCTATTTGCCAATGGTAGTGGTGGAATCATGGCGTTAGCATCACCATCTTCAGGTTACTTATATGGCTATGTATTTAGTGCCTATTTAGCAGGGTTTGCAGCAGAAAGAGGTTATGATCGTCACTTTATTTTAGGTTTAATTGCATTCGCTTGTGCGCATCAATTGTTATTTGTATTTGGCGTTGTCTATTTAATGGGCTATTTACACATCACGCTAATTGATGCTTTAAAAGTGGGTTATCTGCCATTTGTTGGTGTGGATGCGCTTAAATTTATTATTGCAACTTGTGTAATGTTTTCGCTATGGCGCTATCGTGCTAAAAAACAATAATATCCAATGTGGAGATATTATCTTCCAAAGCCTAAAAAAAAATAATGCTTTTAATGGCGCTGTAAGCCTTTCAGGTGCATTGCCAAAGATAGATGAAATAACCAAAAGTATTAATCATGTTGGTTTATATATTGGAAATAATACCGTTATTGAAGCAACGCAAAACTATGGCGTAATTGAACAATTGTTGACTAATTTTATTTGTGCAGCTAAGCACAATATCATTGGTAGAATCCATGATTTAGTTGTTATTCAAAATGCATTAAGGCGGGTAAAGAAATGCTTGGGTTCACCTTACAATCACAGCTTTCATCCCAATGCAGATGGGTTTTATTGTAGTGAACTAATTACTTATGCCTTTAAAACTGAGCAAGGTAATGATTATTTCGCATTATATCCAATGAATTTTAAAGATTTAGCGACAAATGAGATTTTATCTTATTGGGTTGATTATTATCGCGAGCTAAATCAGATTATTCCACAACATGAACTAGGATCGCACCCACAGCAATTACTTAGACAGCGCCATTTATTCAAGACAATCCTAACACTTGAATGATAATAAAAGGAGGAAATTTTACACAAAAAAACATTTAAAATAATTTAACTATTGACATAGCACCATTAAATCTATAATATGCGCGCTACATTTCGGTTCCTCCATAGTTCAGTTGGTAGAACGGCGGACTGTTAATCCGTATGTCACAGGTTCGAGTCCTGTTGGAGGAGCCAATTTTCAGATTTTCTTATTTATCTTTCCCTGTTGTTTCATATTTTAAGTAATTTCTTTTTACCTGTTTTTTATCGTGTTAGTTCAAAATTCTGTATTGCAATTGCAAATAAATTATTCATAATAACTCAAAAATAAATTTATATCCTTTGATATAAATTTTATCAAATCATAATGTTAATAATAATATTTATAGACAAGAAGGAGTTATTAATGCATATACATTTTATTATTCATGAGGATTTTGAAGCGCCCGGAGCTTATGAACAATGGGCGATAAATAATCATCACACTATAACTTATTCTCGCGTTTACCTTAATGAACCACTTCCTAATAGCATTGATGATATCGACTTTCTTATTGTTATGGGCGGTCCACAGTCACCATCAACGACCAAACAAGAATGTGCTCATTTTGATTCTAAAGCAGAACAAGCCATTATTTTATCTGCAATAAAAGCAGAGAAAGTAGTCATTGGTGTATGTCTTGGTTCACAATTAATCGGCGAAGCTCTAGGGGCAAGTTATAGCAACAGCCCAGAAAAAGAAATTGGCAAATTCCCTATTATGTTAACTCAAATCGGTAAAACAAATCCTTTGTTTACTGATTTTGGTAGTACATTAGAAGTCGGTCATTGGCACAATGATATGCCAGGTTTAACCAAAGATGCTCAAATTATTGCGTATAGTGAAGGTTGTCCTCGTCAAATCATTGCATACAGTAAATTTGTTTATGGTTTCCAATGCCATATGGAGTTAACACCTGAAGTAGTCGAATTATTAATTACCCATTCACAAAAGGAACTTAGCCAAGCAGAAAAATACCGCTTTGTCGATACACCTGATAAGCTTCGCTCTCATGATTACACTGAAATGAATCAAAAACTTTTCACTTTTCTCGACAAGTTAAGCCAACGCTATCTGTCACCTTTAGAAAAATAACTGATTATATCTTGTCGATAAGGGAATGGAAAATATGCAGGATATTATTATCGATAAACCGATAAAACGCAGTAAATTAAGGCTAAAATTAGGCAAAGAATATTTTATCTTAAAACGAAAATTTGATTGGTGGCGACATCGTAACGCATATTGCACTGTCGACATAAATAATAATACATGTTGTTATTCTCACAAAAAACATCAGTCTGTTTTATTAAGACAACTAAAAGATGTTGATATGTATTTACAATATAACAAAATCACTAATCTTAGATTAGCAATTGAAAAACTTAATGGTTCAATCATTAAGCCTAATCAACGTTTTTCGATCTGGCAAAAAGTAGGACGCCCATCCAAAAAACGGGGATTTTTAGAAGGACTATCATTACATAATGGACAGATAGGCAAAGATATTGGTGGAGGATTATGCCAATTAGGTAATTTGATTTATTGGATTGTATTACACTCCGATCTTACAATCGTAGAACGTTGGCGTCATAGTTTTGATGTTTTTCCCGATATTAATCGAACGATTCCTTTTGCTTGTGGCGCCACCTTATCTTATAACTATGTAGATTTACAGTTAATCAATAAAACCAATAGCACTTACCGGCTTAATCTTTGGCTTGATGATCAATATTTACATGGCGAATTACTTGCTGATACCCCCTTAAGTAATCATTATGAAATCCTAGAAACCGATCATCGTATTGAACAACAATGGTGGGGAGGTTATACCAGACATAATAAAATATGGCAACGTAAAACACATTTAATTGATAACCATGTTGAAGAAAAGCTCATCAGCGAAAACCACGCAATTATGATGTATACCCCATTTATAGCAAATAATGAAGACGAATTGAAAAAGCAATAGTCATTCTGATAACAGATAGTCACTAACTATCTAAGTGATAGTTTGAGAGCTATACTAATAGCCCGTATACTCATGAAATAAAGTAGTTAATAATACCTAATATATGAAAGGAGCAAATTTCATGGCTTATACTTTACCTCCATTACCTTATGCTTATGATGCATTAGAACCTTATATTGATTCTGAAACTATGCATCTTCATCACGATAAACATCATCAAACCTATGTGAACAATGCAAATGCCATTCTTGAAACTTTGCCAGCTGAATTAAAAGAATTTTGCCCTAGCACTTTGTTAAAAAATTTAGATAAAGTACCTGCTGACAAAATCACGGGTATTAAAAATAACGTAGGGGGTCATGTTAATCACACTCTTTTCTGGGAACTATTAAAAGTTGGTACTGAACTAAAAGGCGACCTAAAGGCGGCCATCGAAAAAGATTTTGGTTCGGTTGATGCATTTAAAGAAAAATTTGCAGCAGCGGCAGCAACTCGATTTGGTTCAGGTTGGGCTTGGTTAGTATTACAAAATGGTAAACTGGAAGTTGTTTCTACAGCCAATCAAGATTCACCGATAATGGGCGAAAAATTTGCTGGTGTTTCTGGTACGCCGATTTTAACACTAGATGTTTGGGAACATGCTTATTATTTGAAATATCAAAATCGCCGTGTTGATTACATTGGTGCATTTTGGAATGTAGTTAACTGGGATAAAGTTGCTGAGCTATACGCTGAAGCAAAAAAATAACTTGATTGTACTCATATTCTTTTCACCTTAAAAAGTGGCGCCTAGTGCGCCATCTTTTCTTTTCGAGCAATGCTTTATTTACTGAGTCAAAGTCAAAAATAGTAATTGGCAATTGCTAAATTATGCCCAAATCCGCTACAATGGACGCTTGTTTAATAAATCATAAAACAGAGCAACTCCATTTAAATCATGTTTGAAATTAATCCAGTTAAATCAAAGATAGCAGAACTTACCGAACGCACAGCCGTGATTCGGGGGTATCTTTGACTATGATCTAAAAAAAGAACGGCTCGAAGAAGTCAATGCCGAGCTAGAGCAATCCGAAGTATGGGCCGATCCAGAAAAAGCACAAGCGTTAGGTAAAGAACGCGTTGCACTTGATGAAATAATCAATACTATTCATTCATTAGCTCAAGGTCTTGACGATGTTGAAGGCTTGCTTGAACTTGCTATTGAAGCTGAAGATCAAGATACTTTCGATGAAGCTAATTTTGAACTTGAACAGTTAGAGAAAAAACTGGCTGGACTTGAATTCCGACGAATGTTTTCTGGTAAATATGATAGTGCAGATTGTTATTTAGATATCCAATCAGGCTCAGGGGGAACTGAAGCACAAGATTGGGCAGAAATGTTACTTAGGATGTATTTACGCTGGGCTGAATCAAAAGGTTTTGCAACTGAAGTGATGGAAGTATCGGATGGTGATGTTGCTGGTATCAAATCGGCAACGATTAAAGTATCGGGTGATTATGCTTACGGTTGGTTACGCACAGAAACTGGAGTACACCGCCTAGTTCGCAAAAGTCCATTTGACTCAGGCAATCGACGCCATACCTCGTTTGCTTCTGTATTTGTTTATCCTGAAATTGATGATGATATTGATATCGACATTAACCCTGCCGATCTCCGTATCGATGTATACCGTGCGTCAGGTGCTGGTGGTCAACATGTAAATAAAACTGAGTCTGCTGTACGAATCACTCATATTCCTACGGGTATTGTTACTCAATGTCAAAATAACCGTTCACAACACAGCAATAAAGATCAAGCAATGAAACAGTTAAAAGCAAAACTGTATGAGCTTGAGATGCAAAAAAAGAATGCTGAAAAACAACAAATGGAAGAGACTAAATCTGACATTGGTTGGGGAAGCCAAATTCGCTCTTACGTACTTGATGATTCGCGTATCAAGGATTTGCGTACTGGAGTTGAAACTCGTAATACACAGGCCGTATTAGATGGCGATTTAGATCAATTTATTGAAGAAAGCTTAAAAGCAGGTTTATAAACCGCTTGGTTATAAATAAAAGGTAAAACTATGTCAACAGAGCAGCAAGATCAACAAAACCAAATTGAAGAGTTAAATAATGAACTAAAAGTACGTCGCGAAAAGCTCGCTCATCTTCGCGAACAAGGTATTGCTTTCCCTAATGATTTTCGCCGTGATGCGATTTCTAGTGATCTCCATAAACAATATGGCGATAAAACTAACGAAGAACTGATTGAAAAGAAAATTATTGTAACTGTGGCTGGCCGTATGATGATGCGTCGTATAATGGGTAAAGCCTCGTTTGTTTCTCTACAAGATGTTGCTGGACAAATCCAACTTTATGTTACTCGTGATGATCTCTCTGAAGGTTTTTATAACGAGCAATTTAAAAAATGGGATTTGGGAGATATTGTCGGCGCTAAAGGTTACCTATTTAAGACTAAAACTGGTGAGCTTTCTATCCACTGTGAAGAAATTCGTTTATTAACTAAAGCTCTTCGCCCATTACCTGATAAGTTTCATGGACTTGCCGATCAAGAAATGCGTTACCGTCAACGTTACTTGGATCTTATCACAAATCAAGAATCAAGAGAGACTTTTAAAGCGCGTTCCAAAGTTGTCAGTGAAATCCGCAACTTTATGATTGAAAACCACTTTATGGAAGTCGAAACGCCAATGATGCAGGTAATTCCGGGTGGTGCATCAGCTAAACCATTTATTACGCATCACAATGCGCTTGATTTAGATATGTATATGCGTATTGCGCCAGAACTTTATCTAAAACGATTAGTTGTAGGCGGTTTTGAGCGGGTATTTGAAATTAATCGCAACTTCCGAAATGAAGGCGTATCACCAAGACATAATCCAGAATTTACCATGATGGAAATGTACATGGCTTATGCTGATTACAAAGATCTGATCGTATTAACAGAAACATTATTCCGTCGTTTAGCTATTGCGGTAACAGGTGATGCTGTTGTGCAATATGGTGAACATACGTTTGATTTTGGTAAACCATTTATCAAAATGACCATGCGTGAAGCCATTTG
Source organism: Gilliamella sp. Imp1-1 (assembly GCF_001690415.1). Taxonomy (NCBI): domain Bacteria; kingdom Pseudomonadati; phylum Pseudomonadota; class Gammaproteobacteria; order Orbales; family Orbaceae; genus Gilliamella; species Gilliamella sp. Imp1-1. The sequence continues at coordinate 21,655 of NZ_LZHK01000036.1, read as the reverse complement.
CCATTACCGCCCTGAAACCAATAATACTGATCTAGATGACTTTGATAAAGCTTGTGCCATAGCACAATCAATTGGTATAAAAATTGAAAAAAGTTGGGGTCTTGGTCGAGTGGTAACTGAAATTTTTGAAGAAGTTGCTGAATCAAACTTAATTCAACCAACCTTTATTACTGAATATCCAGCTGAAGTATCCCCACTTGCTCGCCGTAACGATGAAAACCCATTTGTGACTGATCGATTTGAATTTTTTATTGGTGGTCGTGAAATAGGTAATGGATTCTCAGAGCTTAATGATGCTGAAGATCAAGCTCAACGCTTTGCTGATCAAGTATCACAAAAAGATGCGGGTGATGATGAAGCGATGTTTTATGATGAAGATTATATTACAGCGCTGGAGCACGGTTTACCGCCTACAGCAGGACTTGGGATCGGTATTGACCGTACCGTGATGCTATTTACCAACAGCCATACAATTCGTGACGTAATTTTATTCCCAACCATGCGTCCAATCAAATAAAACGGTTTATCATTAAAAACACACTTATTTTTTGATAAGTGTGTTTTTATACTGAAACACATACTTACCTGAAACTTTTTGACAAAAAACAGCGATAAGCATATAAAAAGAAACAATCCATCCATTGATTATAAAACTGCATAATTCTATACATAGATTTTGTGCTTGCTATGAAGTGTGATAACCACCATATTGATTAAAAATGCAAAAATAGGTTTGCCACAAAAAAATAGAAAGGCTAAAAAGAGTGATAGGTTAATACAGTTATATTATAAATATCGTTGGCTATAAAAATAACCAACGATATAGCAGTTAATTTAGTGGCTATTAGTTGATTTGACTTGATGTGGCAAGATAAGATTTAACACAATAGCTAAAATACCGCATAAACTAATACCTTGCAGTGTATAAGAGCCAAAATCAAAGATCATCCCTCCAATACCAAAAACTAAAACTAATGAAACAATACACATATTACGCGGTACAGATAGATCGACTTTATGTTTCACTAAGATATTAATGCCCACTGATGCAATAGAACCAAACAGTAACACCATAATCCCACCCATTACTACAGTTGGAATTGAACTTAAAAATGCACCAATTTTTCCGATAAAAGACATTAAAATTGCCCAAAGAGCTGCCCATGTCATTACTCGAGTTTTGAAATTGCGAGTTAGCGTTACTGCACCAATCACTTCTGCATAAGTAATACACGGTGGTCCACCAAAAAATCCAGCCATCGAAGTTGCTAGTCCATCACCAAGTAATGTACGCTGTAAACCGGGATCGCGTGTATAGTCTTTACCCGTTACCGAACCAATCGCCATAATATCGCCAACATGTTCAATGGTTGGTGCAATGACAATTGGGAGCATATACAAAATGGCTTGCCAGTGAAATTCAGGAAAAGTGAAATCGGGAACTTTAAACCATGGTGCATCAATAATTGGTTGGAAGTTAACAATACCAAACATGCAAGAGAGCGTATAACCAACTACAATACCCGAAATAATAGGTAATAATTTTAAAAAGCCTTTTGCCCAAATGGCAACCACTAAAGTTGTTAATAATGATACCATTGAAATAATAATCAATTGATAATTTTCAGCTTGCAGTCCACTATCTTTACCCATTGCCATACCTATAGTAACAGGCGCCAATGATAAACCAATAACCATAATAATTGGTCCAGTTACAACTGGCGGTAAGATACGATCAATAATATGTTTACCATTTATTTTTACTAAAAAAGCAAAAAACATAAATATAAATCCAGCAGCTATTAAACCGCCTAAAGTAGCAGGAATCCCCCAATGAGCAACACCAAATGAGATAGGAGCAATAAAAGCAAATGATGACGCTAAAAATACAGGAACTTTACCTTTAGTTGTCAATTGAAATAATAAAGTACCTACTCCAGCAGTAAAAAGAGCTACATTCGGGTTTAACCCTGTTAATAGTGGAACTAACACCAATGCACCAAATGCGACAAATAACATTTGCGCTCCAGTAAAAATATCTTGCCAAGAATGCTTATGCAGTGATGTTATATTTTTTGTTTTATCTGTTGTGATATTGCTCACATCTCGCCTCTCTTACTTAACGAAGTTTATTGTATAACTTACCTGATTAACAGGCATAAAAAAACCGGATTAACCGGTCTAAATTTTGAGATTTTATTTTGTGCCGAAGATTTTGTCTCCAGCATCACCCAGTCCAGGTAATATGTAGCCTTTTTCGTTCAACCTCTCATCAATCGATGCAGTATAAAGTTCAACATCAGGGTGAGCTTGTTCAAGCACTTTAATACCTTCTGGTGCGGCAACTAAAACTAATACTTTAATATTTTTACAACCTGCTTTTTTAAGCAAATCGATTGTCGCCACCATTGAGCCACCTGTAGCTAACATTGGATCAACAACTAAAGCCATTCGCTCTTCAATATCCGAGGTTAGTTTTTGAAAATAAGGAACAGGTTCTAACGTTTCTTCGTTACGGTAAAACCCGACAACGCTAATACGGGCACTTGGCACATGCTCAAGCACACCATCCATCATACCTAAGCCGGCACGCAAAATAGGTACAACCGTAATTTTTTTACCCTTAATACGTTCTACTTGAACAGGTCCACACCAACCGTCTATTGTTACTGTTTCAGTAGGTAGATCAGCCGTTGCTTCATAAGTTAATAAACTGCCAACTTCACTGGCAAGATCACGAAAGTCTTTGGTGCTAATATCGTGTTCACGCATTAATCCAATTTTATGACGTACAAGAGGGTGTTTTACTTCAACTATTTTCATGGAGGGCCTCAGTGTTATTTTCTATAATCTGTTAGCTGGTATAAATAACCACTGAGCGATAATTCTAACATAGTTATCACTTTATGAAAACCTGAAATCAACAGCCTTATAGGCAATGTAAATATTGATAAAAAATAAAAATAAAAAAATTTAACGATAAAAATCAGTTTTATTTTTGTTTTTTTTTCATTAAAATAGCCGTCCCAAATAATTTATTTCAGTAATTAATTTAAAAAAGGAATATAGGAATGAATTGGTTTATTGATTGTATTACAAAAAATTATGCAAATTTTAATGGGCGAGCTCGTCGTCAAGAATATTGGATGTTTATTCTCTTCAATTTTCTTTTAAATCTTGCTTTGACTATTGTCAGCATGATCCTTATTTCAATTAGTACCTCTTTAGTGTCAGTAACAAATATTATTAGTTTTGTTGCTTGGGCAGCATTATTTATTCCAAGTTTGGCTGTTGCAGTACGACGTTTACATGATACAGATAGATCTGGTTGGTGGATATTAATTGCTTTGGTTCCATTGATTGGCGCAATTGTGTTATTGGTTTTCGCATGCTCAGACTCAACACCGGGCAGCAACCAATACGGTGAAAACCCTAAAGGGTTGTAATTATTACTAATAACCTTATCACTAAACGTGGTAAGGTTAAATCATTATCAATATTATCCCCTATCTTCTAAATACTTTCTCCATCTAGATACTCAACCGGCAAATCAATCACTTTTTGCTCAACCTTCTCGCCGTTGATTCGTTTTAATAACAGCTCAGCTGCAATTTTTCCCATTTCAATTCTTGGTGTCTGTATAGATGCTAGTTTGGGATTCATAAATTGACCAATTTGATGTCCATGAAATCCAACAATCGCTATTTGTTTTGGTACTTCAATTCCCATCCGTTGGCACTCAAGTAATACCCCTAAAGCTAAGTCATCATTAGTACTAAAAATACCATCAACACAAGGAAAATCTTTTAAAATTTGATGCAAAAATCTTGACCCTAATTCATAAGATGATGCTTCTTTAGTCGCTAGCGTTCTAGGTGTTAATCCTGCTTCTTCCATAGCCTTTTCATATCCTTTTTGACGTATAATACTTCGTTGATCTTGTCTTGCACTAAAATAGACAATATTACGGCGGCCTTTATCTATCATTTTATCAATCATATTCTTGGTTACAGTAAAATTATCAAATCCAACAGCCATATCAATACAAGGTGAAACACTGTCCATAATTTCAACTACAGGAACACCCGAAATTTCAATCATCTTTAATGTTGCTGGAGTATGCGTTCTTTCCGTTAAAATTAATCCGTCAATATTATAAGAAAGTAATGAGCGCAGGCGTAATTCTTCTTTGTCAGCACTGTATCCGGTATGAGTGATCATGGTTTGATATCCTCTTACATCAGTCACCATCTCAATACCTTTTAAAATATCGGCGAAAACCTGATTGGTTAAAGAAGGGAACACAATACCAATGGCATTACTTTTAGCGTTAGACAGCATATCGGGAGCTTTATTAGGAATATATCCTAGCTTATCTATTGCGGCTGAAATTTGTAATTGAAGTGGTTTAGATACAAGATTGGGATCTCGTAAAAAACGACTCACTGTCATTTTACTAATCCCGATTAAATTTGCAATTTCCTGCAAACTTGTTCGGCGTCTTTTATTATTACTCATGTTTGTTTTTCCGCTAGTCTTGGTTGCCAATCTATTGCTTTTTTACCTTGTTGCATAATAAGATCATTCGCTTTGGAAAAGTGCTTACAGCCAAAAAATCCACGATGAGCTGATAATGGTGATGGATGCACCGATGTTAATACATGATGTTTTTGGCGATTAATAAACTGCCCCTTTTTTTGTGCAGGAGATCCCCACAATAAAAAAACCACACCTTCAAGATACTCATCGATTGCCGCTATCACATTATCAGTAAAAGTTTCCCAACCTATTTTTGCATGAGAATGCGCTTGCCCCGCTTCAACAGTCAACACATTATTTAATAGTAATACACCTTGAGCAGCCCAAGAAGCTAAATAGCCATGAGAAGGAATTGTAAAACCATCAATATTGGTTGCCAGTTCTTTATAAATATTAACTAACGATGGTGGTGTCTTAACTCCGGGTAAAACAGAAAAAGAAAGACCGTGAGCTTGATTAGGACCATGATAAGGATCTTGCCCTAAAATCACCACTTTGATTTGATCAAATGGTGTAAAACGAAACGCATTAAACACATCATGCTGAGGCGGGTAAATTATCTTGCCATTAGCACGCTCAGTCTTTACAAATTGCATTATTTGTTGAAAATAAAGTTTTTGTTTTTCTGCACCAATAACTTCATGCCAAGTCAATTTTGTTGTCATATTTTGATATCACTCATCAATAATGCCAGTGTTTCTGGGCAATAACTAATATATTTCTACATAATAACCTATCACAAAAGAAAATAGAAATTAAAGGTATTACTTATCGAAGCAATAGTTTTTTTTGACTTTTATCAAATTTTTAAAGTGCTATATTAACCATAATTATTTTAGGGCAATAAGGCCCCGTTAGGAGGATTTAAAATGATTACAGGTATCCAAATTACTAAAGCAGACAACTCAGCACTTCTAAACTCTTTCTGGTTATTAGACGACTCTACAAAAGAAGCTCGTTGTGTAGCTGCTAAATCAGTTTATAAAGAAGATCAAATCATTCCTACTGCAGAACTTGGTCAATTCGAATATCGTGAAGTTCCATTAGATGTTGCTCCAACTGTAAAAGTTGAAGGTGGTCAACATTTAAATGTGAATGTTCTTCGTCGTGAAACTTTAGAAGACGCTGTAAAACACCCAGAAAAATACCCACAATTAACAATTCGTGTTTCTGGTTATGCAGTACGTTTTAACTCATTAACAGCAGAACAACAACGTGATGTTATTGCTCGTACGTTTACAACTAAAATTTAATAAAATAACAAAAGTTTTAAACCCAGCATTTGCTGGGTTTTTTATAATAAATAAGATATTTATTCCGAATTTAATTTTTCATCTTATCAGATTAACTATTTTATCCTAGTGATGTTAAACATTTCAGCAATACTTCTGTTAATATCGATGCGTTAGTCCTTTTTATGTAGTTGACATGAATATAAGAAAAAGAATTTTCTTGCTCAAGAATATAAATAGTTGCTATTGTAGCTATTATCGCGATTAAAGTCATAGCAGGTTACTTAAGTTAGGTATTGGTGGATGTGTTTACGCTACCAACCGTACTTTTTATTCCTTAAACTGTTTTATATTGAACAATATTTCTTTATTTTGTTAATAAAATTTTTTTCTAAAGATAAAATTTAGTAGATGTTTTTGCTTGCTAAGTAAAAACACAATACCTTCATAGCGATAATTAACCATTGATTGCTTAAACAAGTACTAATTAAATTCCACCTAACTCTACCACAATTGAAATAACTTTACACATTCTACAATATAGTTAAGAATAAAATTATTTTAATATCAAAAATCATAAACTTTCTATAAGGAATTTTTAGAATGAAAACAATTGGTTTAATCGGGGGTATGAGTTGGGAAAGTACAACAACTTATTATCAAGTTATTAATCAAACTATTGCTAAATCATTAGGAGGCCTGCATTCAGCAAAAACGATTTTATATAGCGTTGATTTTCAAGAAATTGAAAGTTGCCAAGCTAATAATGAGTGGAACAAAAGCGCAGAAATTTTAATTGATGCGGCTAAAAGAGTTGAATTAGTTGGTGCAGATTTTATTGTTATTTGTACCAATACTATGCATAAAGTTGCAGATCAAATCCAAAAAGCAATTAATATTCCGATTATTCATATTGCCGATGTGACAGCTAAACATTTACTCGCACAAAATATTAAATCGGTCGCTTTGTTAGGTACTAAATATACAATGGAGCAGGACTTTTATAAATCTAAACTGATCGATAAAAATTTAAATGTGCTTATTCCTGAATCTCAAGACAGAAATATTATTAATGAGATAATTTATGATGAACTTTGCAAAGGTATTATTCAGCCTGATTCTAAGCAAGCCTATCTTAATATTGTTGATAAACTCATTAAAAATGGTGCAGAAGGTGTTATTTTAGGCTGTACGGAAATTGGGTTATTAATCTCTCAATCCGATCGTAATATACCTTTTTTTGATACAGCCTTAATTCACGCGCAAGAGGCAGCATTACTTGCAATAAGTTAATAAGTTATTCTTCGTTGGTATATTCTAGTATATCACCTGGTTGGCAATCTAGGTGTTTGCAGATTGCTTCGAGTGTTGCTAGTCTAAATCCTTTTACTTTACCTTGCTTAAGTAATGATAAATTTTGTTCTGTAATACCAACTGCTACCGCTAGATCTTTTGATTTAACTTTACGTTTAGCAAGCATTACGTCTAAATTTATTATAATTGGCACATATGACTCCTTTTAAATAAATTGTTTATTTTCTTCAGCTAGTTGGCAGGCCTTTTTTAGTATTTGACCAATAAGCATAATACTAATCGCAAGAAATAACGTTATAATTTCATCACTAGAAAAAGAAATAGAAAAGTAACGTGCTGATTCCTCTTGATTATAAGTTAAGATCGTTGTTAATAATGGTTCAGATAAAAAACTTATAACCACCCAACAAACAAGCAATTTGCCAAAGATGTAACTATGGTTGGCTGATTTTACTGAGAAATATTCGGATTGACTGTAATTGATAAACAGTAGTCTAAGTTGATAAAACGCATAAACTAAAAGAAGTATTAATGAAGTATCCATTAATGTTGCAATAGCCGCTTGCCATCCAGATAAAGATACAGGATCAACATTCTCCCACCCACCAGAGGAGAAAATAAACCCTACAAGTCCAATATCTTGCCTATCAAAAAAATAATATAAGAATGGAGATATTGCGCCAATTAACAAAATTAGAATTGGAATTAATGTTAGTAATGCCATAATTCGACAATATTGATTCAATCGAGAATGTGTTTTAGTCATATCTGTGTTCATTTTTAAATCCTTTCGTTTTATAAAAAGTGAACACAGTATAGCATTAGGAAATTCATTAAACAATAAAAAATTAAAGTAAAAAGATAATTTTTTATTTTATTATTTTTAATTATAAAAGCTAAATATTAAATAAAATTACTTTATAATCATTTGATTTCACTAAAAAATAATTAGATATAAATTAATTAAAATCAATGTTATATATGAAAAAGTTTGTTCGAAAAAATACAACGATTTTACAATCTCAAAAGGAATCTTGTTCTGCAAGGGTTGCTTGTACAATCCTTAGTGCATTGAAAGTTTCCTTTACATCGTGTACGCGAATAATTTTTGCTCCTTTCATTGCCGCAATTACTGCACATGTAACACTACCAAGTGTACGTTCTTGCGGTGGTACATTTAATACTTGTCCTATCATGGATTTTCGGGACATGCCTACTAATAAAGGAAGGTTTAAATGGTGAAACCGTTCAAGTGTTGCTAATAGCTGGTAATTGTGCATTAGTGTTTTACCAAATCCAAAACCTGGGTCGAGTATGATTTTTTGACGGTCAATGCCTTCGTTTATGCAGCGTTGGATCTGTTTTGTAAAAAAATTATCGACTTCTTGATAGATATCTAGCTCATAGTATGGCGCATTTTGCATAGTTTTAGGAGCGCCTTGCATATGCATAATGCAAACAGGTAATCCTGTTTGTGCAGCTGCTTCAACCGCACCTGGTTCTGTTAAAGCTCTAATATCATTAATTAGATGGGCTCCTACTTTGGCAGATTCGGTCATGACTTGTGGTTTTGATGTATCAACCGAAATCCAAACATCAAAATAATGGGCAATTTTTTCAACTAATGGAATAACACGGTTAAGCTCTTCATCGACAGACACTTCAGTTGCACCAGGGCGTGTTGATTCGCCGCCGACATCAATAAATGTTGCACCAGCTTGGATCATACTGTCAACTCGACGCATAGCATCATCAAGGTTGTTATAATTACCACCGTCAGAAAATGAATCTGGCGTCATATTAACGATGCCCATCACTTGTGGGAATGAAAGATCCATCACATGATTTTGAAAATGTATTTCCATGATTAAAAGCCCTATTTGATTAAAATTAATGATGCAGTTGTTTAAATGATCTTCAAAATTATTAAGCATAATTAAAGTGAAATTTTCAATATAATCGTTGCTTTATTCCTGCAAATTTATTGATAAGCTATTTTTAGTTTACCGATAAAAAACGCGCCGTAAGCGCGTTATATTTTATTAAAGCAAATTAACTTTTTTATTGTAGTGGTGTATCACTACCTCCATTTGCTGCTTTTTCATCGCTTTCCGTCCAATCATCAGGCGGTGTGACCGGTTGACGATTCATAAGTTCATCAATTTGTTGTTTATTGATTGTTTCATATTTTAACAGTGCATCTTTCATAGCGTGAAGAATATCAATATTTTCAGTTAGGATCGTTTTTGCACGTTGATAGTTACGTTGAATAATAGCGTCAACTTCTTCATCAATAATTTGAGCTGTACTATCTGAGATTTTTTTCAATGGCCCATAAGATGATTCTTCGTACTCAAATAATACAGGTGGTAAACGTTCTGAGAATCCCCATTGGGTTACCATTGCTCGAGCAACATTAGATGCATATTGAATATCACTTGATGCCCCCGACGTAATTTTATCTTCACCAAAGACTAATCCTTCAGCAATTCGGCCTGCATAAGCGGTAGAAATTTTTGATTCTAATTGAGTTCGGCTTTGGCTAATTTGGTCACCTTCAGGTAAAAAGAATGCTACACCTAATGCGCGCCCACGAGGGATAATAGTTACTTTATGAAGTGGATCATGATCTGGCACAAGATAGCCAACAATCGCATGTCCAGCTTCGTGATAAGCAGTATTAGTTAATTGTTCTTTCGTCATAGATAATGAACGGCGTTGAGTTCCCATATTGATTTTGTCTTTGGCTTCCTCAAATTCTTCCATGGTAACTACTCGTTTGTTTCGACGTGCAGCAAATAAAGCTGCTTCGTTAACTAAATTAGCAAGTTCTGCACCAGAGTAATTTGGTGTGCCACGAGCTAATACCGATAAGTTGACATCAGAACCTAACGGAACTTTGCGTACATGAACGGCAAGAATTTGCTCACGGCCTTTCATGTCTGGTAAACCAATTTGCACTTGGCGGTCAAAACGACCAGGACGGAGTAACGCCGAATCTAAAATATCAACTCGGTTAGTTGCTGCGATGATAATAATGCCGCTATTAGCCTCAAACCCATCCATTTCAACCAACATTTGGTTTAATGTTTGTTCTCGTTCATCATGACCTCCCATTGAGCCAGCACCACGCTTGCGTCCGACGGCATCAATTTCGTCAATAAAGATAATACAAGGTGCGTGCTTACGTGCTTGTTCAAAGAGATCTCGCACTCGCGAAGCCCCCACTCCCACAAACATCTCAACAAAGTCAGAACCTGAAATGCTAAAAAAAGGCACATTGGCTTCACCTGCAATAGCTCTTGCTAGTAAAGTTTTACCTGTTCCTGGAGGTCCTACCATTAAAATCCCTTTTGGTATGCGTCCTCCCAATTTTTGATATTTGCCTGGATCGCGTAAAAAGTCGACAACTTCGGTGACTTCTTGTTTTGCTTCTTCACTTCCGGCAACATCGGTAAATTTTGTTTTGACTTGGTCTGGCGTTAGCATTTTTGCTTTACTTTTACCAACTGACATTGGTCCACCTTTACCACCACCTTGCATTTGACGCATCATAAAGAGCCAAAAACCAATAAGCAAAATCATAGGAAACCAAGAGATAAGAATGCTGGTGATTAAGTTTGGTCTTTCATCGGGTTTACCATAAACAGGTACTTTATTGGCCAATAAATCATCCATTAATTTTCCATCAAGGTAAGGGATATATGTAGTGTAATTGCCTTTATTTTTAGTTGTGGCAACAATTTCTCGTCCGTTAATATGCACTTCTTGGAGATTACCAGCTGCGATATCGGAATTAAATTGGGTATAATTGACTTGAGGTCCACTATTAGATATTGAGCTGAATTGGCTAAATCCAACAATCAATGCTACAGCGATAATTCCCCAGATCAGTAAATTCTTTATCATGTCGTTCAAAAGAAAAACCTCTCATAAAAATTAACAGTTACGACTAAATTTAACAAAGTATGGTACTACAAAATTATACAACTGGCTACTTTATACCCATTGCAACAATATAAACTTCTCGAGACCTTGCGCGTGAAGCCTCAGGTTTTCGAATTTTGACAGTTTTAAACATCGAACGTACTTGCTTTAGATACTCTTCAAATCCTTCACCTTGAAACACTTTAACAATAAAATTACCATTAAGAGCAAGCACGTCTTTACACATATCTAACGCTAGTTCAACTAAATACATTGCTCTAGGTATATCAACTGCAGGTTGACCGCTCATGTTGGGCGCCATGTCTGACATGACAACTTGGACTTTTTCTTCGCCAACTCGTTCAAGTAATGCTTTTAAAACTGCGTCATCCCGAAAATCGCCTTGAAGAAAGTCAACGCCAACAATGGGATCCATGGGAAGTAAGTCACAGGCAATAATACGCCCTTTATTGCCGATAAGCGATGCGACATATTGTGACCAACCTCCTGGGGCTGCACCTAAATCAACAACCGTTATTCCGGGCTTAAATAATTTGTCACTTTTTTGAATTTCTTCAAGTTTGAACCAAGCTCTAGATCGGAGCCCTTTTTTGTGTGCTTGTTGTACAAAGCGATCATTAAAATGCTCATTGAGCCAGCGCGTTGAACTTGCTGAGCGTTTTTTATTACTCACAACTAATAAATCCTTAATGTAAAAGGTCACTTCATTGATTACAAACATATATAAGGGTAGAATAGCAAAATTACAACTTAATGTGATAAAAATTTAATGAATTTATCGAATAAACAAAAACAGTATTTAAAAAGTGAAGCTCATCATTTAAAACCTATAGTGATGATTGGGGCTAATGGATTTACCGAGGGTGTACTTGCCGAGATTGACAACGCTTTAAATTTCCATGAGTTGATTAAAATTAAGGTTTCTGCTGAAGATCGTGAAACAAAAAGGCTTATTTGTGATGCAATTGTACGCGAAACAAAAGCGTTAGCAGTGCAATTGGTTGGTTCTAATTTCACTATTTTTAGACCAAGCGAAGATAAGAAAATTTCCCTACCTAAATAAATGTAACAGGGCTTAGCCCTGTTGCATTTATCATCTGTTTTTGTAAGTGATTTATTTAATAATTAGATATATTCAACTTTAACAATATCAAATTCTACATCACCCCCTGGGGTTTTAATTTGTACTGTATCACCATCTTCTTTGCCAATTAACCCTCTGGCAATAGGTGAGTTGACTGAAATAAGATTTTGTCTGTAGTCAGCTTCATCATCACCCACTATGCGATATGTTGTCTCTTCGTCCGTTTCAATATTTATTACTGTTACTGTAGCACCAAAAATAATACGACCAGTATTTTTTACTTTGGTAATATCAATAATTTGAGCTTGTGATAATTTACCTTCGATTTCTTGAATACGACCCTCACAAAAACCTTGCTGTTCTCTTGCTGCATGGTATTCAGCGTTTTCCTTTAAATCGCCATGAGCTCTTGCCTCTGCTATTGCTGCCGTTATTTGTGGTCTTTTGACATTCTTTAACTCTTCTAATTCGGCTCGTAATAGTTCAGCTCCCTTTACTGTCATTGGGATTTGTTTCATCTAGGTATCTCCCGTTTTTACTTATTTTAGTAAATAAAAATAATTATCCCTTATCTTAATCAAAAGAAAGAGAAAGTTAATTGTTTTTTGTTTATTTAAAAACGTTAAAGTGAATATTTATATATTAACTGTAAAGTTAGTTTAATAACAAATCATTTATACTGAAAATGAGATGATATTTTTATAAAAATCGGTTATCGTAATATAACTATTTAGTAGTTCATTATAATAATTACATTTATTTATGCGGCAATTCCGATTTTATATAATCATTTCTCTGTCCATCGTTTGGTTTTTTTTATTGTTGTCTTATTTTGTTTTACAAACTTCGTTCGGAGCAAAATTAGTTAGTTATCAGTTATCTAAATTAAGTTCATATACAATCTCAATCGGCAGTGTTCATCACTCTTTTTCAACTTTTTATGAATTGGTTTTTGATGATGTTGTTGTCAATGATAATAATCAAGAGATTGTTAATGTTCCTAAATTAGTTGTAGGGTTGGATAAAAGTGATTTATGGCAATTAAGCCATTTTAATTATGTTACTGTCATTAATGGTACTATTAATACTACTCAATCCAAGCATTATGCTTTTTCAACAAACACACTAAAATTTGTTAATTCAACCATTAATATTCTGGCTAATAATGGAAAAGATAAACTTTCTTTCTTCAAAATCAATGGAGGGATTCAACCTTTTTTTTCATCAGGGGGAGATAAATATCAATTTGATTTTACTTCTCAAGAAGCTTTGGTAAATCAAATACCAATAAAATCTTTGCTTATTCAAGGTTTCCATCGAGATGGTATTACTACGATTACTAATTTAGGTGGAAATATTAAAGACGGATTTTTTGTCAGTAAATTAAAAATACAGGCCGACAATATTTTAGATATCGAACAATTAAAGTTGCATAATATACATTTTCAATCAACTGATGATGATTTTTTTGATAGATATTTTCATGTCCTTCCAAAGTTAATAATCAAACAATTATCGATACAGGAAAGTAGTATTCAGTTGCCTAGTTTTTTAATGGAAAAAGGCAATATTGAAGCGACGAATCTTCGTTATGATGGGCAATGGCATTTCGAACAGGGCTCCTTTATTTTTACTGCCGAGGAACTAGTTTGGCATAATCAGTTATTTTCGTCGGTATTAGCACAATTATCATTTCAAAACCAAGAAGCGACAATTCAAAAAGTATTAGCAAAATGGAATAAAGGTAGTATAAATTTTTCTGGTAAGTGGAAAGATAATACCTTACATCTAGATCAATTAATGTTAGCGGATATTGTCTATGAGATTCCTGAAAATTTGGGACAGACTCTGTTACCTAATATTTTTAGAAATATTAAGCTTGATAAGCTGAATGTTTTTCAGAGTTTGATAATTAGAAAGCAGAGCGATTTTCCTTTTAGTTTATATAATTTTCAAGCTTCAGGTAAAGATATCACTTTAGCAAAAGCGCAAAAATTAGGACTATTTTCAGGAACTGTTTTTTTGAAATCTGAAAAAGCTTCGTTAAATCGAATAGATATTCGTTATCCAGATCTTGTTCTCAAATTTGATTCTGATAACCATCCTTCATTAGCTTTTAGTTCTTTAACTAATGGAGGAATAATTGAGTCGAGAGCAAAAGTTGATTTATCGCAAAATGAACCGCTATCTTTGCAATTTGATGCTTATGGTGTAACAAGTTCACTACTAGAAAATTGGAAATTGATAAAACAACCGCCAAATGCTACGAATTACTCAGCTAATTTACATGGTAAATTACAACCATTTAATTTCTCAGGTAAATTTTCGGCAAATGGGAATGAGTATATCATTAATCTTGCGCATTGATTTTTACAAAAGCATCCTTATATAACATCGTTAAGATGTTTAAGTTATTATGTTCATTTGAGCTTAAAAACTCAATAATAAGTAATACGAGGTAGTAATAGTGCTTGTAAGATTAGATAAATGGCTTTGGGCGGCAAGATTTTATAAGTCTCGATCGTTAGCACGAGAAATGGTTGATGGTGGCAAAGTGCATTATAATGGCCAACGTACCAAACCAAGTAAGCTTGTTGAAGTCGGTGCAATCTTAACGCTTCGCCAAGGTTCTGATCAAAAAACAGTTCGGGTTTTAGCCATTAGTGAACAACGAAGAACGGCTATTGAAGCCCAACAGCTTTATCAAGAAACTCCTGATAGTATTGCAAAACGAGAAAAAATAGCACAAGCGCGTAAACTTAATGCATTGACAATGCCGCATCCAGATAGACGGCCTGATAAAAAGGAACGGCGTAATTTGATTAAATTTAAATATGATAGGCAACAAGATGGTAATGATTAATATGGATACTTTAAATCGTTTTTTGTTTGATAATCACCCTATTCGTGGTGAAATTACTCGTCTGGAACAGACATATCAAGCGATTTTAGATAATCATACTTATCCAATAGCAGTACAAAAATTGCTTGGTGAATTATTGGTTGTAACTAGTTTATTAACAGCAACACTAAAATTTGAAGGCGATATTGCTGTTCAGTTACAAGGTGATGGAGCGTTATCTTTAGCGGTTGTTAATGGTAATGATCAACAGCAGCTACGCGGTATAGCTCGGGTTAGTGGTGAAATCGCTGATAATGCAACACTTAAAGAGATGGTGGGTAATGGCTATGTCGTTATTACTATCACCCCTAAAAATGGTGAACGTTATCAAGGTATCGTTGGGCTGGAAAAAGATACACTTATTGGTTGTATCGAAAATTATTTTATGCAATCAGAACAGCTCCCAACTCGTCTATTTGTAAAAACAGGTGTACATGATAATAAACCAATAGCAGCAGGTATTTTATTGCAAGTTTTACCTGCTAATGAAAATACAGTTGAATCATTTGAACATCTTAGCGCTTTAACTGAGACAATCACTAGTGATGAGTTATTTCAACTTTTTACTGATGAGATTTTATATCGTTTATATAATCAAGAAGAAGTACGTCTTTTTGAAACGCATGATATTACTTTTAAGTGTGGATGTTCACGTCAACGTTGTGAAGATAGTTTAATGACTTTACCAGCTAATGAGATTGATGAAATCCTAAAGGAAAACGAGGGGAAGATTGATATCCATTGTGATTATTGTGGAAAGCATTATCTGTTTGATGCAATTGATATTGCTGAAATTAGAAGTAAAAGTAACCTAAATTATCATTGATCTTAATAGAAAAATACCACTAAGGTTATTAACACCTTAGTGGTAAAGTGAAATATAGGGAATTAAACCCGTGTTCAATTTAACAGAATAGAAAAAAGATACCAACCTATTTTATCGATTTTATATAAAAATTTTGTAAAGTAAATTTACAAAGCTATTTTACATTGAAATTAATAAAAAATTTTTTAGCCTTAACTTTTTAAAATTCATAAAAATTATTTTTATTTACTTCCTACATAAATATCTTCAACAATGGCGTGTTGATTTACGATTCTCCATTTAATATTAAAATGGTAAAGTGCAAGTCCGTATGCTTGTTCATTAATGTTTTTTTGTTTATAGGCTGGTCTTGGATCTTGGGATATTACTTGTGTAATTAATTCGGCGAGTTGAGGATAACTTTGTTTTTGTAAATCTAAAGATAATCGTGCTTTTTGTGAGAACTCTACTGTTATTTTTTTTTCAGGAGTAGATTGTGCGTATCCTGCAAGTGCTTCTGAGTGGCTATCGGAATAAGGGAGATAAGGCTTGATATCAATAATTGGTGTGCCATCGACTAAGTCGAGACTTCCTAATTTTAAGACTACTTGCTTATTTTCTATGATGATATCTTTTAACTCTACTGCTGAAAGCCCAATATGATTAGGTCTAAATGGCGATCGTGTAGCAAACACTCCCATTATTTTATTTCCACCTAAACGAGGAGGGCGAACGGTTAATCTCCATTTTTCAGGAGCAACATGGTGAAATAGGAATAATAACCATAAATGTGAAAATTGTTCTAATCCTTTTACACTGATAGGGTCATTATAAGGTGCTAATAAATAAAGTTCCCCTTGTCCTGCACTAACTAGATTGGGTTGTCTTGGTACAGCAAATTTTTCACTATACGGTGAGCGGATAATGCCGATTGGTTCAATTTGATATGTCATTATTGGTCGATAATTTTATTTATGAGTAGCAGTTTTGTTAAGTCATTTTATTATTATCTCTATTTCCGCCGATCGATACAAAGATCGGCGGATTTAATATTAGTCTAATATTTATTTATAAATTGTTACCAACCGCGAATAGCTCCACCATTAAAAATTTGGTCAGCTTTTTGTGCAACAGCTTCGGTTTGGTATGCTTTAACAAAATTTTTCACATTTTCATTATCTTTATCCACTTCACGCGAAACAATAATGTTAACATATGGTGATTCTTTATCCTCAACAAAAATACCATCTTTACTTGGTGTTAAGTTTGCTTGTCCTGCAAATGCGTTATTGATGATTGCAAGATCAACTTGGGCATCATCCAATGAACGAGGTAACATTGGGGCTTCGAGTTCTAAAATATTGTAGTTATAAGGGTTACTGGTAATATCAAGTACAGTTGGTAGTAAACCTTTAGATTTATCAACAGTAATCATCCCTTCATGTTGTAATAATAGTAATGCTCGTCCTAAGTTTGTAGGGTCATTAGGAATAGCAATCGTTGAGTTAGCTGGAATGAAAAATGCTTCACCGCGTGGTGAAGTGACTTTTACACCTTCGCCTGTTTCTATTGATTCATCAATTGGTTTTAGTTTATGAGAATAGCTTGCAATAGGATAAACAAATGAATTACCTACTACAGCTAATTTATAGCCACGTTCTTTCATTTGTTCATCTAAATAAGGTTTATGTTGGAAAGCATTTACATCAATTAGACCATCATTTAATGCTTGATTTGGGGTTACGTAATCGTTAAAAATAACTAGTTCAACATCTAGATTATAAAGATCTTTTGCTTGTTGTTTAACTACTTCAGCAACTTCTTGTTCAGGGCCTGAAATTACTCCGACTTTTAGAATATTTACTTTAGTTGGTTCTGTTGGTTTGTTATCTGTTGTGGCTGTTTGTTTATTATTATCACAGCCAGTTAAAAAAAATGCACTTACCAATGTGGTAATAAGTGCTAGCTTTTTAATAGACATATATTTCTCCAAAATTAATGATGTGTGACGCGTTTAACAATCATATTGCCAATAAATTGAATAATAAAGACAATAATAATTAATATAACTAAAACAGTATTCATTATAGCAGGCTTGTAGCCGTTGTAACCATATTGAATAGCAAGTTGTCCAAGGCCTCCTGCGCCAACAGCTCCAGCCATTGCAATGTATCCTGTCAAAGTAATTAAGGTAATCGTCATACTATTGACAATTATAGGTAATGACTCAGGCAATAAAACTTTATATATAATTTGCAGTGGTGTTGCACCCATTGAGCGAGCCGCCTCTATTAATCCTTTGGGGACATCTAATAATGCATTTTCTATCATACGAGCAATTAATGGCGATACTCCAATACTTAATGGCACCACTGCAGCTTGTTTGCCTATAAATGTACCCATTAAAATTGTGGTAAAAGGAATAATCCATACAATTAATATGATAAAAGGAATTGAACGGAATACATTTGTAATAAATGAAATAATACTATTAGCGGCATAACAATCCAATATTTGTCCTTTACGAGTTGTATAAAGTAATATGCCAATGGGTAATCCAATTATCGTTCCCCAAAAACCTGATAAGATGACCATAAATAGAGTTTCATCTGTTGCTTGTGCCATTTTGAAAAGCATTGCTTCATTAAAGCCATTAAATGATGAACAAAAAGCAACAAAGTCAGCCCAAAAATTATATTGAGTTAAGTATCGAAATAATGATTCAAAAGGTTTAAATGAAGGAATAAAATCAAACATAGCCGAGCACCTCTACTTTAGTATTATTTTTTTCTAAGAATTGAATTGCTGATGCCATACTTTTTTGTTTCCCTTTCATTTCCGCTAACATTAAGCCAAATTTGACTCCTCCGGCATAATCCATTTGTGCACTGATAATGTTGCTATCAATTTCGAATTCTTTAGCAATTTGTGATAATAATGGTAAATCAACGGAGACTCCTGTAAATTCTAAACGTAATAACGGATTGAGTCCTTCTTTGTGTTCAGATGATAGCCTTATTAAATAATCATCTGGAATATTAAGATGTAAGGTTGATTGAATAAATTGTCGAGCAATATCTGTTTTAGCATGAGAAAACATTTCGCCAACTGATGACTGTTCAACTAGTTTGCCATCGCTTATAACAGCTACTTGGTCACAAATCTGTTTTACTACATCCATTTCATGAGTAATTAATAAAATTGTTAGTCCTAATTTTTGGTTAATATCTTTTAGTAATGACAAAATTGAACGTGTTGTTTCAGGATCAAGCGCACTGGTAGCTTCATCACATAACAATACTTTGGGGTCACTTGCCAAAGCTCTCGCAATAGCAACACGTTGTTTTTGTCCACCAGATAAATTAGTTGGATAAACATTCGCTTTTTCTGTCAATCCAACTAATTCCATAAGCTCATTTACTTTCTGGTTAATTGCTATTTTAGGCGTTTTATTTAGTTCAAGAGGGAAAGCGATATTATCAAATACAGTACGTGAAGAAAGTAGATTGAAATGTTGAAAAATCATACTAATTTTTCGACGTATTTCAATTAATTTTCTATTAGATAGATTAGTGATCTCTTGATTATCAAAGAAGATCTTCCCACTAGTCGGCTTTTCTAGTAGGTTAATGCAGCGAATAAGTGTGCTTTTCCCAGCCCCTGATTTGCCAATAACACCGTAAATTTTCCCTTGGGGAACATGGATATTAATGTCTTTTAAAGCATAAATGGGGGTTTTATTATGCTCAAATGTTTTCGAAATATGTTGTAGTTGTATCATAATATATAAAAACAAAAGATGAATGAATGAATATTAAGACGTCTAGACATCTAAGTCAATCAATAATATGCTATATGAATTAGAGTAATATCTAAAATTAAAAGGAAAAAAAGTAAATATGAAGCCAGCAATTTTTTTAGATCGAGATGGTACTATTAATATAGATTATAATTATGTACATACAATTGATAAGTTCCACTTTATTAACGGTGTTATTGAGGCAATGCAAGAGCTCAAGAAAATGGGTTTTTTATTAGTCATTACAACCAATCAATCGGGGATTGCTAGAAATATATTTACTGAAGAACAATTTCATACTTTGACTGAATGGATGGATTGGTCTTTACAAGATCGTGGTGTTGATTTAGATGGTGTCTATTATTGCCCTCACGACCCGTTAGTGGATACTTGTGAATGTCGTAAGCCAAATCCAGGGATGATTCAAACAGCAGCTAAAGAACTAAAAATTGATATTGCTAATTCTTATATGGTTGGAGATAGAGTGTCTGACTTATTGTCGGGTAAAAAAGCTGGCGTTAAAAAAACTGTGCTAGTAAAAACGGGCGATACTATAACTGAAGAAGCATTAGAACAAGCTGATTGGGTTATTGATAGTTTGGCTGATCTACCAAAAAAAATAAAAAACCAATCTTGATTGTTGTTTTAACTAATACAGTGTTTATATTAAACGCTGTATTAAAGTTATACTTTTAAGTATCAGTGGAATAATGGTTAATCCAATAAAACAGGCACTAATAAAAGTAACAACAGTTATACCTAGCTGATTTGTAGAAAAAATAGTTGCCAAATATAAAAATAAGCAAAGTAATAAGTGTTACTAAGCTCCAGTATGAAAAACCAATTTTATTCTGTTTAGATGTTACAATCGGTAAATAATAAATAGTCCCACAAAACTCATACCAATTAATGAACTACCATGTTGTAATAATTTATAAATTGGAATTTTCATTTTCCCTATATTAACAGTATGTTGTAATAAACTAAAAAGTTGAACAGAACAACCTGACGGATGAGTAAAAGAGTTCCACCCAATATGAGAAATTATGCCAATAATTGCCGATGTTAAAACACTTAACCAATGCTGACAACAATATTTATTCCAGTTGAAAGTTAAATAATTAGCAAATCGCTTATAAAAGAAATTAGGTAAATCTTTAATTAAAACATTATCGAATGATAAAATGAAAAATATAAGAAATAACTAAAGTCATTGGTAAATCAAATAGAAAAATACCAGCTAGACTATGACTTAAAGCACTTTTTACCTCCATTCTTAAGAAGTATTCAAAATCAAGCGCCATACTATCAATAATCAAAGCCGTCATAGAAAATAGATGGGGGGTTCTTATATAAAGGTAATATGATAGCTGGATGAGCAAATGTAAAAGGCACTTTTTATTCTAACTTAATAAAGAGTGTTTAATTTAAAATTATTTTGTTTGTTATAAGAAATATAATCAACCTACCAAAGATATTAAATATTAGAATTTGGTTTTACAACAACTCAGTTTAGTTTGTTTTTAGCTCGTCTTGAGCAAAAAAAATGCAAACAAGAAAAAATGCGTAATGATCTCTTGTATAATTTTTTTAAACCCCTATAATGCGCATCCACTGACACGCAGTCAGCGACAAGCAGACGAAGAGTTGGTGATTAAGTGAGATCAAAAATTTTAAAAAAGATCTTGACGAATAAAAAAGGTTAGCGTAGTATACGCAATCCTTGAGACAGTGAGCTAAATCAACAAAAGGTTGATAAGGAACATAAGCTGTCAGCTCTTTAAAAATAAGAAACAGACAATCTGTGTGGGCACTTGCGAGACGAAAGATTAAAGTCTACGGACTAAAAAAAGTTAAGTCTTGATAAGTGACACTGAAGATTCATTTGAATATGTCAGAGACAGTTATTGAGCATCAAACTTTAAATTGAAGAGTTTGATCATGGCTCAGATTGAACGCTGGCGGCAGGCTTAACACATGCAAGTCGAACGGTAACATGAGTGCTTGCACTTGATGACGAGTGGCGGACGGG
>NZ_LZHK01000035.1:0-2989 GCF_001690415.1 Gilliamella sp. Imp1-1 | reverse complement strand
TTTTGTTTTAAATGAGCCGCTTTGGCTTGCTTGCGTTATCCAACGGTCCAAAGCTGATGGTGTCAAATCATATTCGGCAACGATTTCACTACGTGATTTACCATGTTGATAAAGACTGACCATTTGGTGTTTAAAATCATCTGTGAATGTTCGTCTTTTGCGTTTAATCTTATTCATATTTGTTCCTTTTTTAGTTGTGATAAGTTTACCTTACCCCTTAAAAAAGTTGTATGATTTAGTGTAGCCGATCCAGTTCAAAAACTTACCAACCTAGCCTATCCACAAACGAATAGAAAAGCCGAAAGAGTGATACGAACTTTGAATTGAGATGTGGCATAATCAGCAAATATTTAGCGATTCAAAAGATAGAAAACAAAAACTTAAACGCTTTATTAATTTTTATAATACCATTAAACACCATAAAGCGATTTCAGGCAAAACGCCTTATGAGGCTTTAGAGGATTATTTTAATTATGAAGTGTAAACAACTCGGCGTTTTCATACAGATTAAGAACTAAACGCTAAAAGCTAAGGTGCGGTGCAAAGGAACTGGCGGGAGAGGTGGGTGACACCGCCTCTGGCGATTTGGCCGTCGGTCAATAAAACAGTGAGATCGTGGCGGTAGCCTGAATAGTCGCTCGTCAAGTAGTAGGGGAAGTCCATGCTGAAGCCATAGGAGTAGTACACGTCGCCCCACTCCGCGGAAAAGCCAGCGCCTATGTGACGCATGTAAAAATTACCTGATGAACTAGGTGCTGCGCCTGAAATAGAAAAATTAGCTTCTTTTCTGACCGCATTGGTTAAATCTCTTACCCGTGGCATTCGATAACCCAAACTATTACAGCATGCTAACCGGTCACTATAAGTTTTCCATTGACAAACCCGATTGACGAATCACTGTCTCAACACAAATCCATATTTTACTACCTCATCACCAGTACCAATATGTCTACCCACTAACTCAAACGTCTGCGGTAACTTTGGCTTAGTAATTGGGTTAGGATTCGGATTAAGCGGTTGATTTCTTGCCTCTGGACCTGTTAGCTTAACACGGGCGACAACTTGTCCCTTATCTTCTTTAGGAATCCACCTATCATTAGCTACAACATTTGTCACTGTTGCAGTAATTCCCTCATGCGTGACTGGTTCCCATGTCAATTCATTTATATCTACTCCACTTATGAGTAAATCAAAATATAAACCATCCATACCAGTGGTCGGAAAATTGAGGTTGTATGAGTTTGGATTGGTTGATTGAACTAAAAAGCCCTTATCAGGATTCCATATGTCAGCTGGAGCGTGCCCGCCATAACCAAGTAGACTCGGCCTTGCATAATTGATAACTGCCGACGGTAGCAGTATTGCATCACTACGATTACCTGCTTGAGCCTTTTTACCATTCGCCTGTACATTCCATGACAATGACAATAACAGTGCTGATACTAGCAAAGCTGTTTTAGGTGATTTGAGCGATAATTTCGAAGATATAAATAAGTTTTGTGTAAAAACTCGTCGAATAGGATTATTTGATAAATTTAAGACATAGGTTTGCCCTGTGCCAAAATGATGCTGCATATCACATTCCTTGTGCTAAATAATACTTTTTATTTAAATTTTATAACCATTCGCTTATTTAATAAGCTTATTTTCCTATAGCGATAAAAGTATAACCATAAAAAAATAGTTGGCTAGTTTTTTAGCAGATTTTTTGTAAAGAAATGTAAAGATAAAACAATTCAACTTTATAGATAGGTTAATTTTATTATTAAAATATGGAGTTAGCTTTATAGCTTTTAAATTTTGTCGGAATAACTGATATTGGTGATAACGTTTAATTTAAGAATTTTGAGCGTAACATCTTACAAATCACATGGCTAAAAAATATAAACTACGGTACCCAACGCTCTCGCTCTTAACCATCGGTATGATTTACTCGAATCGTTATGATATTCGCCTTTTTTAAGCCTATTTGCTTTGCTAAAAAGTGCCAAGTTGTTCCTGATAAATTGGCATCCCTAACAAAGCACAAACTCACCAAACAGTCCTATTTGGCGTGCTGCCCTCAGTCTATCAGCAAAGCACTCCGACACAGTTAAAAGATAGGTAAATTAACCTTGCCGTGTTGTGTGTTTTCTCTAAAATAGCTCAGGTAGACTATTGATTTTATTGAAGTTTTTATTTTACTTAAATTAAGTAATTATTAGCTAATTTCTGTTTTTATTACAATGTTTTTGCTGTGTTTTTTGTGCCTTGCACACAACTAATAACTTTCGTTAGTTAACACACTATGGGATATAAATTTACTTTTATACTAAATAGATGTTTTATTGGAGCGGGAAACGAGGTTCGAACTCGCGACCCCGACCTTGGCAAGGTCGTGCTCTACCAACTGAGCTATTCCCGCATGAGAGTTGTTTGTTAGTGGTGCCCGGGGCGAGACTTGAACTCGCACGGCCAAAAAGGCCGAGGGATTTTAAATCCCTTGTGTCTACCGATTTCACCACCCGGGCTCAAAACTTATTACCAAAAGGTAATTGCGTTTCGAATGCTGTGCATTTTACCCATCTTAATTTTGCCGTCAACTAAAAATTAAAAATTATTGTTTAACTGCTCAATGTTTGTCACTTTTTATGGCTTTTATTAGGGCGTGTTGATCTTTCATGATTATTTTTTAGACGGCATGATGTGAGTTATAATAATTCAGCCAAAAACAACCATAACTCGATTCATCATGCCAAGAACAATGCTAACAGATAAACGGTGGGAAAAGCTACTACAAATAATGAAAAATACCGGCCGAGTTTATAATAAATCCGAGCATCGGATGACGTTTGAAGGGATCCTTTTCCGAATGAGAACCGGTATTCCTTGGCGAGATTTGCCAGAAGAGTTTGGTGAATGGAGCACTGTCTATAGGCGATTTAATTTGTGGTCTAAAAAAGGAATATTAGTTGATATTTTCAAACATTTATCACAACTAGCGGATTTT
>NZ_LZHK01000034.1:0-7135 GCF_001690415.1 Gilliamella sp. Imp1-1 | reverse complement strand
GACATTTAATATCACGCATTCATTAAGCAAGAAAGGATGTCCTTATGACAATGCGGTAGCGGAAGCGACATTTAAAACAATTAAAACGGAATTTGTAAAAGGCCAACGTTTCAACTCAACGGCTGAGTTACAACGCGCTTTTTCGGCTTATGCCTATTGGTATAATCATAAACGATTACATTCTTCGTTAGGCTACTTGCCTCCCATTGAATTTAAAAAACACTTACCCCTTAATTTTTTTGTTTGAAAATGTGTTGCCATTCCATCTTAATCCTTAGGTCGCGGAAGGGGGTTACGGTGCTTGAGAGGATAATATAACAAAGAATAAAGCCCCCGCGTAAGTTGGGGCGCTGAGCAGGCAAAGCCTGCGAGCCTTGCAAATTTATGGTTCGCCAATAAGTAGTTAAATGTTGATTTTATCCGTAATAAATCAGAAAAAAATTAATCAACTTTATTTTAGCCTTAATTTTGTTACGTTTATGCCGATTTTATGTATATAATTAACGTAAATTCATCTATTGTGTATTATTATGGCTAATGTATCTTCGTTTCGCCAAAAGCAAAGCACTATTTTTGTCGCATTTCTAGTCACAACTTTTATTGTCGGTATTGCTGGTGCTTTACAATCTCCTACTTTAAGTCGATTTTTAACTTTTGAAGTTAATGTTAATTCACGGCTAGTTGGACTTTTTTTTTCTGTTAATGCTTTAGCCAGTATTGTGGGTAGCTTTCTATTAGCTAAATATTCCGATAAAAAGGGCGATAGGCGTTATATTGTTATATTTTGCTGTTTAATGGGCATTGCTAATAGCATTACTTTTGCGTTTACACGTCACTATTTGGTGTTAATCACGCTGGGTGTTTTGTTTGCTGCGTTATCGTCTGCTGCTATGCCACAAATTTTTGCTTTAGCACGCGAATATGCCGTTAAAACTGGGCGTAATGTTGTGGCATTTAATTCACTTATTCGAGCTCAACTTTCGCTTGCTTGGGTATTTGGCCCACCAATTTCTTTTGGCTTAGCTATTAATTTTGGTTTTACGGCAATGTATTTAACGGGCATGTGCATGTTTATGGTCGCGATGCTGTTTGTTGCTATTTTTTTACCTTCGGTTGAAAAAAATCCCACCTCACAACTAAATAACGAAGCAGAGTTACAAGCGGCAAATCAACCACTTTGGAAGAATAGAAATGTGCTTTGTTTATTGCTATCTACGGTATTTATGTGGACAGCAAATATGATGTATATTATTGATATGCCAATTTATGTTGATGTTGTATTACATCTTTCAGATTCATTGCCGGGGGTATTGATGGGGCTTGCTGCTGGTATCGAAATTCCAGTTATGCTCATCGCTGGATATTTAGTGCCACATTTAGGTAAACGAAATCTGTTTTTTATTGCGATTGTTTGCGGTTTGATTTTTTATCTTGGTATGATTTTTTGTACTGGTAAATATACCTTATTAGCATTACAGCTCTTTAATGCTCTATTTATTGGTATTGTAGCTAACATTGGTATTATCTATTTTCAGGATTTATTGCCTACCCGAATGGGAGTGGCTTCTACTTTATTTAATAATGGTATTATTTTCAGCATAATTATAGCTGGAATGTTGCAAGGATTTGTATCAGAAGCCTATGGACATGAGGTTATCTATTGGATTGCGTTAGTTATGGTTGCGATATCATTGTTATTCTGTACGTTGGTGAAAGATGTAAAAACTAACGTGGGCTGAAAGTAGATGAATAGTTAGATAATTAATAACAAAATCAATAGTAAATAGATAATTAAGTGTAATTTGTCTTCTTAATAGTTAGGAAGACAAATTACTGAAACAATTAAAGATTAGATGTGTTTAATAGTTTTTCATAAAAGGCATAATCGGTCCTTTCATAACCCAATGGCGTAATAGCAATAAAGTTGGCATTAGCGGCATCAAGTTCTTTATTGTCATCAAGTATTTGTAAATTGCGTTTTGCTCTAAACCAAAAGTAATCATTACCTTCGGGATCTTGTGTTGGTATCACCATAAAACGACTTACATCGCTATCGCCTTGTTTTGTTATTTTCAAACCTTTAATTTGTTGTGCTGTACATGCAGGAAAATTAACGTTAAAACAAATATTTTGCGCAGATGGTAACGAAAGTAATTTAACAATAACTGTTTGAGCGTGATGTTTAGCACAACTCCAGTCAGTTGGCTGGTTATCTTCACTGGTTAATTGACTCAATGCAATTGCAGGAATGCCCAAAGCCATAGCCATCATTGCCGCACCAACCGTGCCAGATAACACTGTTTCAAATCCTACATTTGAACCATTATTAATTCCAGATAGTACTAGATCGGGTAGGTTGTTAGCCATCAAATATTTAATTGCAAATAGTGAGCAATCGGCAGGCGTGCCATAAACGGCAAATTCTTGTTTTCCACGTTGAACAACTCTAAATGGCGTTTTTAAGCTCACTGAACAAGATACTCCACTTTGATCTATGGCTGGTGCAACTACCCAAACCTCGTGAGCTATCTTTTTTGCCACTTCTTGCAATAATTTAATACCTGGTGCATCAAGGCCATCATCATTGACTAGTAAAACGCGATTAACTAACTTTTTTAACATATTATTTCCTTATTGAGCAAATGTATTACATTCGTTAATTGCACCGTTATCAAACCCACGTTTAAACCAAGTATAACGTTGCTTAGATGTACCATGGGTAAAACTATCAGGTACAACATAACCTTCACTTTGTTGTTGCAAGCGATCATCACCAATGGCTTTTGCGGTGTTTAAAGCTTGTTCAATATCACCTTCATCCAGCCGATTTTGCTGTTGCATTGCATTGCCCCACATGCCAGCAAAACAATCGGCTTGGAGTTCTAATTTAACCGACAATTGGTTATTTGTGATTGTGGACTGACCTTTTTTTAATTGTTCAACGTGGCTAAATGTGCCTAGCAAATTTTGGACATGATGACCAACTTCATGCGCAATTACATAACCTTGAGCAAAGTCGCCACCACCACCGAGTCGCTGTTTCATCTCTTGATAGAAAGACATATCTAGATAGACAGTTTTGTCAATACTACAATAAAATGGTCCCATAAAGGTTTGACCAGTGCCACAAGATGTTCTTGTAGAGCCTTTATAAAGTACTAACTTAGGGGGAGTATAGGTTTTACCTAAACGTTGAAATTCTTGATGCCAATAATCTTCAGTACTTGCTAAAATGATAGACGTAAATTTGACGGCATCTTCATCATCAATTGAATATTGATTAGTATTTTGTTCGGTACTGTTCGTATCAATTAGTGTTGAATCTAGCAAGCCAGTTAAATCAACACCATAATAGCCAGCAATTAACACTACAATAAATAAAACAACCTTACCTTTACCACCAATTGGAAGTCTCGTTCCTATTTCACTTCCTGATTGTGAGCGACGATCTTCAATGTTATCGCTCTCTCGTTGGTCTCTCCAGCGCATAGGAATTACCTTGTCAGTTTTAGTTTAATTATTTTAATGGATAACAAATAAGTATTCTAGATTAAGTTATTAGCGTTGTTATAAATTGAACCAATTAACTGTATAAAAATAGGTAAAGTATTTGTTTGTAAATTTGGTTATTTCTTGCTTTTTTTAGGTATATAATAGAATTCATACCATTATATCTTCATACTAATATTTGGGTATTGTTATGCCATATTTATTTCTTACTTTGGCGGCTTGTTTTTGGGGGGGTAATTACGTTGTTGGACGTGTTTTAGTTACTCAAGCCGATCCTATGATAATATCCGAAGGTCGTTGGGTTATTACTGCGCTGTTATTATTGTGTTTATATCAACGTCAAGTTCGTAATGACTTATCCAAAATTAGAAAATCAATTGGTCCCATTTGTTTGTTAGCCATTTTTGGGCAGATTTTATTTCCATTAACACTTTATGTTGGATTGCAATATACCTCATCGCTTAATGCATCAATTTACCTTTCAGCAACACCATGTATGGTGTTGGTTATGAATAAATTGTTATTTAATGATACGATTTCAAAAAATAATATTTTAGGCGTTTTATTTAGTACAATTGGCGTTATTTATTTGATTTTACAAGGAAATCTAACCAATTTAAGTGAGTTGAGTAATATTAATAAAGGGGATTTATGGGCAATGGCATCAGCAATGAGCTGGGCTTGTTATAGTGCATTTATACGGTTAAAAGATAAATCTATATCTGGCAATGCTTTTGTGACTGTTAGTGCCGTGTTAGGTTCGGTCATGTTACTTCCTGTTGCGTTAGTGTATTTTTATTTTTACCCAGTTTCCAACCTAGCGCATTATACCTCAACAAGTTTTTTGCTTGGCTTATTATATATTGCTATTTTTGCGTCTTGGTTATCTTATTTATTTTGGAATAAAGGTATTATGGATATTGGTGCAACACGTGGGCAAATCTATACTCATATTATCCCTTTGTCAGCAGGAATTTTTAGTATTCTATTTTTACATACGCCAGTTGCGTATTTTCATATTGTGTCGATAGTACTAATAGTTATTGGGATCTATTTTTGTTCACGGAAATAGTTAATAATGCAAACAGCCGTTTTTAAAATAGCTTTAGTATTAACTTAAAAATCAAGAAAATTTTACAAAATGAGGTTATTTTGCTATAATTAGCATTCATTTTTCACAAAAAGGAATTGTTTTGTTGTTATTTAGTAGAAATTAAAACAAACAATAAAACATTAGTTTTTGCTTTTTTATTATCCTCTTTTTTTATCTTTGCTGTATTTTGCTTCAATTTTAATTAACTGATAAACACTTTTTCAAAGTGTAATCTAAAAAGTATTGTTCTTTGTGTATTAAAAGGTAACCGTTTACCTTGTTGCATCATTCCTTTTTATTATTTGTATGTAAACAGGCGGTATTTTATGAAAAAAACAAGAAAGTCCAAAAATAAACCATTAAACATCAACGATATTACTATAATTGATGATAGCAAGTTAAAAAAAGCCATTACCGCAGCAGCACTAGGTAATGCGATGGAGTGGTTTGATTTCGGTGTATATGGCTTTTTAGCTTATGTTTTAGGGCAAGTCTTTTTCCCTGATGCATCCCCTAGTGTTCAAATGGTTGCCGCACTCGCTACGTTTTCCGTACCATTTTTAGTTCGGCCCTTAGGCGGTTTAGTGTTTGGGATCCTTGGTGATAAATTTGGACGCCAAAAAGTATTATCAATAACCATCATTATTATGTCGTTAAGCACTTTTTGTATTGGTTTAATTCCTTCTTATGCCTCGATTGGTATTGCTGCGCCAATATTATTATTGCTAGCTAAATTTGCGCAAGGATTTTCAATAGGGGGGGAATATTCTGGTGCGGCTATATTTGTTGCCGAATATTCGCCAGATCGCAAACGTGGTTTTATGGGGAGTTGGTTAGATTTTGGTTCGATTGCTGGTTTTTTAGTTGGCGCAGGTTTAGTCGTGCTTTTATCTAGTATTCTTGGCAAAGTTGCATTTCATGATTGGGGCTGGAGAATTCCATTTTTATTCGCTTTACCGCTAGGACTAATTGGGCTTTACTTACGTCATGCATTAGATGAAACACCTGCATTTCAACAGCATACTGATTTGATGGATCAAAATGTTCGCGATCATATTACCAATCAACCTAAAATGACTTTCAAACAGATTTTTATCAAATATTGGAAAAGCCTATTAGTCTGTGTAGGGTTAGTGATTGTTACTAATGTGACTTATTATATGTTGCTTACCTATATGCCTAGTTATTTATCTCATAACTTAAATTACGATACAGATCATGGCGTACTAATTATTATTGCTATCATGATAGGTATGTTATTTGTTCAACCGTTGATTGGTTTTATTAGCGATAAAATAGGTCGCAGACCGTTCATTATTGGGGGAAGCTTAGGTTTATTAATTCTTGCTTATCCGTCATTTGTTATGATCAATAGCGATATTATAGGTCTTATCTTTTTAGGATTATTGATTTTAGCTGTATTACTTAACTGTTTTACTGGTGTTATGGCCTCAATTTTACCGGCTATCTTTCCGACTAGTATTCGTTACAGTGCTCTAGCTATATCATTTAATATCTCGGTATTAGTTGCTGGCGCTACTCCAACAGTGGCGGCTTGGTTGGTTGAAGAAAGTAATAATTTATACATGCCAGCTTATTATTTAATGGTTGTAGCATTAGTGGGTTTACTTACAGGCATAAAAATGAAAGAAACCGCAAACCGTCCACTCCGCGGCGCAACTCCTGCAGCATCAGACAGGTCAGAGGCAAAAGAAATATTATCAGATCACTTTGACTCAATAGAACAAAGAGTCGAAGATATAGAACAGCAGATCGAAACATTACAACAACAGCGTCAGAATTTAGTCGATCAACATCCTAAGTTAGATTGATTTTTTTATTTTTTGGGTTTTGTATATTTTGTTTAACATACAAAACCCAAATTTAATAAAATCAAAACGATACATAAGTAATTTTTAACGATAAAATTGACACATCATAGAAATAGCTAAAACACTGCCAACCCTTTTTTTTATTAATAAATAAAAGTAAATAAAAACAAAGTATTATAAAACCGCTATAAAAAAGGGTTTTTGAAAACAGAAATCCTATTTGCCTTTTGCTAAACAGGGTTTATAGTATATCGGTTTCTAGTTTACCGCCGCATAGGCGGTTTAGAAAATTATAGCTATATTAAATTTACTTCCTAGTCCGTTTACCGCCGCATAGGCGGTTTAGAAAATAGACCACTTACCCAGTGGTCATAGAAAGATGTTTACCGCCGCATAGGCGGTTAGAAATTCTGGCATTATTATTTTTAACAGCATGACGTTCACAGCTATATAACAGCTTGATTTTATTCAAAATTATTAAGTTAAAAAACCTAGATTACACCATGAAGTGCAATTCTTCTTAACTCCTTAGAATAAAAATCGGCAGGGCTTTTAAACTTATGCCGTTTTCTTGGGCGTGTGTTCAACAGATATTGTATTTTCTTTATCTGTTTGTCGTCAACTAATGAAATGGCCGCTGACTTAGGTATAAACTGACGTATTAAGCCATTGGTGTTTTCATTTGTGCCTCTTTGCCAGC
>NZ_LZHK01000033.1:0-9791 GCF_001690415.1 Gilliamella sp. Imp1-1 | reverse complement strand
CAAAGTGGCACAAGAAGGATGTGTGCTCACGGAAAATCAATTACAGGCCCTTGAAAAAGCCAAAGCATCAAAAGAAGCGCATGGTGAAATTGAGACACATCATCCGGGTTATTTATGTGCACAAGATACCTATTATGTAGGGCACATTAAAGGCATAGGGAAAATATACCAACAAACATTTATTGATACCTATTCCAGACTCGCTTTTGCTAAAGTCTATACCGAGAAAAACAGTCTGATTGCTGCCGATATGCTCAATGATAAAGTGCTTCCTTTCTTTGACAACGAACAAGTGCCACTTTTACGCATTCTTACCGACCGAGGGACGGAATATAATGGCCATAAGGAGAGCCATGCTTATGAACTTTATCTTAATCTAGAAGATATTGAACACACCAAGACCAAAGCCTACAGCCCACAAACTAACGGTATTTGTGAGCGATTCCATAAGACGATGAAAACAGAATGTTATGATATTTTATTTCGACGTAAGATTTACACGCAATTGAGTGAAATACAAAACGATATTGAGCAATGGCTTGAGTTTTACAATCGGGAAAGAGCACACTCTGGAAAATATTGTTATGGGAAGACACCATGGCAAACATGGAATGATGCAAAAGGGTTGGTTAAGGAAAAGCAATTGGAGAATTTATTTTGCTCATCGGACACGCATTTTGTTTGATCCTCGCCAAAAAAGTGGACAAAAGTCGCCTCTATGATATAAATAAAAATCATAGGAGACAAATATCATGGTCAAAAAATTTAGTATCGAATTCAAACAACAATCAGTGGATTATGCGTTATCTAATGCACACCTTTCTATCAGCGAACTTGCCAATCATCTAGGTGTGGGTAAATCAACCCTAGATAAATGGATTAGGCAACTTTCCCGGAATAAAACTAGCCGTCGAGAGTTAACCGCTGAGCAACAGCGGATTATGGCGTTAGAAAAAGAGATTAAAGAACTGAAAATGGCTAATGATATACTAAAAAAGGCGCATGTGTACTTCATCAACAATCCAAGTCGATGAAGTACGCTTATATGAAAAATCATTTAACCTGCTATCCCGTTACTAGGATATGCTCATTACTTGGTGTCAGTTCATCGGGTTATTATGCTTGGTTAAAAAGAGCAAACAAATCAGCTAAACTCAGCGAGTATATCCAAAAACAGTATTGGCAACATAAAGTCCGTTTGGGTGCGCCAAGCCTGCTTCATGAAGCAAGGGAAGTGGGCTATCAAGTTTCAGAAAGGACAATTAGCCGTGTTTTGCAACAATTGGGATTACGTAGTTTGAGATGACATAGTAAAGCAGCACGTAAATTCAAGTATAAAACAGACACGGCTCATCACAATATTGTGCCCAACACGTTAGATAGGCAATTTAACCCTGATAAGCCTAATAAAACATGGGTAACCGATATTACTTATATTAAAACGGGGGAAGGTTGGTTATATTTGTCGGTGATTATCGATTTATATGGACGAAAAGTGATTGCTAGGCAAACCAGACGCTACATAGACCGCCATTTAGTGTGTAATACATTAAAACAAGCTTTATTTCGGCGTCACTTTCCTAAAAATGTACTCATTCATAGTGACCAAGGAAGCCAATATTGCAGTGCTGATTTCAAGCAATTATTGTTACAATATGGGCTAAGGCAAAGCATGAGTCGAAGAGGCAACTGCTTTGATAATGCGGTTGTTGAGAGTTTTTTTCATACACTCAAAACACATATTATTCATGACTGTTACTACAAAACGAGGAAGCAGGCTAATAAAGCACTATTTGAATATATTGAAATCTATTATAATCGGATACGCCGTCATTCAGCCAATGGCTGGGTATCACTTGAACAATATGAACAACAATATTACCAAAACGAAAAAATGATAGAGGTGGGCACTGTCTAATATTTTTGCGAGAAACACTTATCATACTTAAACAAAGTAAAAAGTGTCGGGAAAAGCAATAACTGAAAGTTTTTCATAGCTTGGAATATAATAAATTTGCCAACAGATAGGCTAAAGCGTAAAATGACCATCCTATTTTGCTTAACCTATTACTTATCAGTAATACTGACCTGAAATCAGAGGCATTTTTAATGACAAATTTATATGCAAAACCAGAATTACTTTCTCCTGCCGGTTCTTTAAAAAATATGCGTTATGCTTTCGCATATGGTGCAGATGCTGTTTATGCCGGCCAACCGCGATATAGTTTACGAGTTCGTAATAATGAATTTAATCATGAAAATCTAGCAATTGGTATTAACGAAGCACATGCTCAAGGTAAGAAGTTTTATGTAGTTGTGAATATAGCACCACATAACTCGAAGTTAAAAACTTTTATTCGTGATTTAGAACCCATTGTAAATATGAAACCTGATTCCTTTATCATGTCAGATCCAGGTTTAATCATGTTAGTTCGCGAACATTTTCCTGATATGGAAATTCACTTATCTGTACAATCGAATGCTGTTAACTGGGCAACAGTAAAATTTTGGCATCAAATGGGATTAACTCGAGTCGTTTTATCGCGTGAATTATCACTTGATGAAATTGCTGAAATCCGTGAAAAAGTTCCTGAAATGGAGTTAGAAGTGTTTATCCATGGGGCATTGTGTATGGCATATTCTGGGCGCTGCTTGCTTTCGGGCTATATTAATAAGCGTGATTCAAATCAAGGGACATGTACTAATGCCTGCCGTTGGAAATATAAAGTTGCTGAGGGTAAAGAAGACGAAGTGGGGCAAATTGTACATAAATGTGAACCGATCTCGGTAAAACAAGTTGAACCAACATTAGGAATTGGTCAAACTACTAGTAAAGTATTTATGCTTGAAGAATCAGGTCGCCCAGGTGAATATATGCAAGCTTACGAAGATGAGCATGGTACATATATTATGAACTCAAAGGATTTAAGAGCAGTGGAATTAGTAGATGATTTAACAAAAATTGGTGTACATTCGCTCAAGATTGAAGGGAGAACTAAATCTTTTTATTATTGTGCAAGAACAGCACAAGTGTATCGCCAAGCTATTGATGCAGCGAGTGAAGGTAAGCCTTTTGATCCTCGCTTGTTACAAGAGCTTAATGCACTTGCTCATCGAGGGTATACGGAAGGATTCTTACGTCGCCATAAGCATGAAGAAATGCAAAACTACAAACATAGCCATTCTGTTTCGGAAAGGCAACAATTTGTTGGTGAGTTTAGTGGTGAACGATTAAATGGGTTGGCTGAAGTTATCGTAAAAAATAAATTCTCTGTTGGGGATAGCGTTGAAATGATGACGCCGAAAGGCAACAAAACTTTTACGATTGAGCGAATGGAAAACAAAAAAGGACAACCTGTTCCTGCTGGTTTAGGCGATGGCCATGTTGTTTATATTCCGATTCCTGAAAAAATCGATTTAAATTATGCATTATTAATGCGTAATTTTGATTAGTTTGGTTAAGCATAAAAAACTGTTTGGGATGTCCGAACAGTTATATTAAACAGAATTTTATTATTGACGAATTAAATTGTCTCCATAACCTATCCATTTATAGGTAGTTAAAGCTTCGAGCCCCATTGGTCCGCGTGCATGTAGTTTTTGTGTACTAACTGCTACTTCTGCACCTAATCCAAATTGCCCACCATCAGTAAAACGTGTTGATGCATTGACATAAACTGCAGCTGCATCAACCTGATTTATGAACTGTTCTGCATTAAGCAAGTTACGCGTGAGAATGGATTCCGAATGACCCGTACCATACTCGCGGATATGCTCTACAGCCAATTCAAGTGAATCAACAATGATCACGTTTAAATCTTTTGATAACCATTCTTGTCGTAATTCTTCATTTTTTACTGGTAGGATAGTTGCATTACCTGTTTTTAATATGTCATAACAGTTTTGGTCAGTATGTAATACGACGTTATTATCTGCCATGACCTGACAAAGTTTTGGTAAAAACTGCTCCGCAATATTTCGGTGGACTAGTAACGTTTCAAGCGTATTACAAGTGCTTGGACGCTGAGTTTTGGCGTTGACAATAATTGGTAGAGCATTATCAATATCAGCACTTTCATCAACAAAAATGTGACAGACTCCAATACCACCTGTAATGACGGGTATTGTTGAATGTTCACGGCATAATTTATGTAAAGATGCACCACCTCGGGGGATAATCATATCGATATACTTATCGAGTTTAAGTAACTCATGAATATATTTACGATCAGGATTATTAATATATTGAACAGCTGTCTGGGGTAAACCAACTTGTTTTAACGCTTTTTGAATAACAGAAATTGTGGCCATATTAGTATTGATTGTTTCTTTACCCCCGCGAAGTATTGCGGCATTGCCTGTTTTTAAACAAAGAGCTGTAATATCAATTGTTACATTTGGTCGAGCCTCGTAAATCGCACCAATAACGCCAAGTGGTACTCTGTGACGGTGTAACTTTAAGCCGTTTTCTAAAGTAGAACCATCAATGATTTGACCAATAGGATCAGTTAATGAAATGATTTTACGGACATCATTGGCAATAGATGATAGTCGTTTGGGTGTTAAGAGTAGACGATCTAAAATGGCTTCGTTTAAATTTTGTTTTTTCGCCGCTTGGATGTCCTTTTCATTTGCAATGAGTATACTTGCGCTATGCTGTTCTAATAAATCAGCAATAACCATCAACGTGTTGTTTTTCATTGCGGTAGGACATTGTGCTAGTTGATATGAAGCAAGTTTAGCCGTTTTACCCATTTGCTGTAACATTGTTATCACCACTATTTTATATTACTATTTAGTTGTTTTATATTATTTATTTCTTTTAATAATGATTGCTTATCATCGTCAGTCATATAATTTAAATCTATCCACTGCTAACCAATTAGCAATTATACCTCCAATAGCTAATTCTATAATTTTCCTTTCTTGTTTATTATCTATTTTATTATCATATCATCACGATGAACAGCAACGTGACCATATTCATAGCCAATAATTTGACTAATTTCTTGAGAATGATGCCCAGCAATTTGCCTTAAAGCATCACTGTTATAACGACTGACACCTTGCGCAATACGTTTGCCAAATTTGTCGCAAATATCAATAACTTCACCGCGAGAAAAATCTTTCTCTACGCTGATAATCCCTTTAGGTAATAGCGAACTACCATTATTTAAAATCGCATTAACAGCACCATCATCTAATAACACTTTGCCTGCTTTTGGTGCACCAAACAACCAGTGTTTACGATGTTCTAATGGTGTTTTTTGTGGTGAAAAATGTGTTCCAATCGGTTTATTATTGACAATATCAATAATAATATTTGGTTTATTTCCTGCAGCGATAATAACTTCTATGCCTGCACTTCCAGCTACCTCAGCTGCTTGTAATTTTGTGCTCATGCCACCTGTGCCAAGCCCTGAAACACTACCACCGGCGATACTTCGCAAATTATCGTCAATATGATCAATTTTATGAATTAACTTGGCATTTTTATCAGCTCTTGGATCGGCAGTATAAAGACCTTCAATATCGGTTAATAAAATCAACTTATCCGCTTCGGCTAAAATGGCAGCTAGTGCTGATAAATTATCATTATCGCCAACTTTAATTTCTGCGGTTGCAACAGCATCATTTTCATTGATAACAGGAACGATATGATTATCTAACATTGCTTTTAAAACGTCTTGGGCATTTAAAAATCTTTCACGATCTTCAAGGTCTGCACGGGTAAGTAACATTTGACCAATATAGATCTTATAGATAGAAAATAGCTGTTCCCAAAGTTGAATAAGCTTACTTTGTCCAACAGAAGCGAGTAATTGCTTTGAAGCAACAGTATTAGGTAGGGTAGGGAAGTTAAGATATTCGCGCCCAGCTGCAATTGCACCAGATGTAACAATGATAATTTTATGTCCATCTTGATGTAGACTTGCGCATTGTCTTATCAACTCAACTATTTGTGCTCGATCAAGTTGTTTTGTTCCACCTGTTAGTACACTGGTGCCTAATTTAATAACCACGGTTTGTTGTTTTTTAATAGTCATAGCATATTCTTATTTTTTCACGTTATATAACAGACTTCATCCAATTTACTGATTGTGTTAATGCCTGATGCAAACTTTTTTGTAACTGTGTTTTAGGTACAGTTATTACTTTATTTTGTTTGATTGAATGAATTAATTTTGCTTCACAAAGATCGCTTAACTTATCATCCTTAAAGATGATATTCATAACAGGTACATGGCAAGCATGAGTTAAAAGTCCTTGATTTTTTAGTGAAAAATATTTTAATTCTGCTGCCAATTGTTGGTTGGATATTGAAGGTAATCCCAAACGGCTAGCTAACATATCTTTATAACTATCTGGTAGATTTTTTTGCAGATCTTTATCAACAAAAATTTGATGAATAAACGGAGTAAAGTTAAATACGCCTTTTATTTTATTTGGCATCAAATAAGCTAAACGTGTGGCAATATGCGAACCAAATCTAAATCCAGCAACAACAATCCGATGATCATCTATCCATGGAACAGAAGACAACTGCTCTAATATAGCTTGATGAATTTGGCTACTATTTTGTGATAAAGCAAAGTTACGGCTATAACCAACAGTTGGTAGATCAACAGTTAGCATGGCAAATCCATGCGGCGCTAAAAATTCACTAAAATAACGATAATAATCGATCTGCAAATTGCCTAACGCATTACAAATCAACACAACAGGGCAAGTCCCTTCGCATTTTGGTAAATGTAAAATTGTTTTGACACTACGATTATCGACTTTAAATTCCAGTTCTTTTATCAAAAATGGCGAAAATTGAAGAGCTTTTGCATAATACTGATAAGCGCATGTTTGGGCATACATTGCTAGTTGGTCATTTTTAAAATGAGGATAACTAGCAATACTTGCATATATGCTGGCTATGAGATAATAATTGTGTAAATTATTTTTATTTTCATCTATAAGATTTGCTTCATCAATTGATTCAGCTTTAGCTTGCCACACTGCCGCTTGATTTAAAAATTCATAGACCCAGTTGCCAGATTGATAACCAACAACGGTGTCTAGCCAGGTATCATTTGTGTGGCGTCGAGTTGAAGCGGCAATTTTTGATAAAACCGCTTCAGCCTCTAATTTGGGTAATCTACGCCAATGCCACAAAATGGGATTAATAATTCGATACCATCTGGAGTCAACTTCCCCATCTAAGGCGCTAATGCTACTACCATTACTATTATCAATGCGATTGATAAGTGTTGAAGTTTCAGGATAATCAAATTGTGGTTTAAATATCTGTTCAGTTAGATTTTCGGTAGTTGCCATAACAACCTTAACTTCCTTATCAATTATTTATGATCGCTAATAGGTTTAACAAACATAACACCTGTATCCCATGGCTGTTCAATCCAAGTATCTTGTGCAATATCGACAACATAATCATCAACAAGTGGTTTACCAGCAGGTTTTGCAAAAATAGTTACGAAGTGAGCTTTAGGGTACATTTCGCGAATTGTATGAGCAGTGTTACCAGTGTCAACTAAATCATCAACAACAATAAAACCTTCACCATCGCCATTAGCTTGTTTTAATATTAGTTTTTCACGTTGATGATCATGATCATAACTTGAAATACAAACGGTATCGACATAGCGAATACTTAATTCGCGCGCTAAAATTGCCGCTGGAACTAATCCACCACGACTAATGGCAATAATACCTTTCCATTGATTTGCAGGTAATAAGCGTTCAGAAAGTTGGCGCCCATAGGATTGCAACATTTCCCAAGTAACATTGAATTTTTTCTTTTCAGCAATAAGTTCTGCTTTATGTTGTTTTTTGGCTTGGATTTCTTCTTCTGTTAATAAAATTTGATCTGTTGACATTGAGTAACCTGCAATTTTAATCGATTGTATGAATAAATAAATATTAATGAACTAAAAATAGATGTAAAATTGCACCTTATTATAATGCGATTCAATAAAAAAAACCACTCATTAATTTATTACATACTTAATATTGAGGTTATATTATGCTTTCTATTTTAACGCCTAAATTTGTTTGGCAGATTTTTAATGATATCTGTAAAATTCCGCACCCATCTCACCATGAACAAATGATAACTAAATATATCGTCGATTTTGCTAAAACTCATGGTATTGATTGCAAACTTGATAAAGTAGGTAATATTTTGTTAAGTAAACCTGCTACCAAAGGTATGGAAGAGTGCCCATCAATTGCATTACAGGCTCATATGGATATGGTACCACAAAAAAATGAAGGTACTAGTCACGACTTTTTAACTGACCCAATTCAAGCTTATGTTGATGGCGAATGGGTAAAAGCCAAAGGAACGACATTAGGTGCTGATAATGGCGTTGGGTTAGCATCTGCATTAGCTGTTTTAATTGATCCTGCTGTTGAACATGGACCAATTGAAGTATTGATAACAGTATCAGAAGAAACTGGTATGCACGGTGCCTTTGGTTTACAACCTAATTGGCTAAAAAGTCACTATCTAATTAATACTGATTCTGAAGATGAAGGCGAAATATTTACAGGTTGTGCTGGCGGCGTTGACTTTACTACAACCTTTGCTGTTACTTATGCAGTAATGCCAGAAAAGCATGATTGTTATATGAACATTTCACTTAAAGGATTAAAAGGGGGGCATTCAGGTTGTGATATTCATCTTGGTCGTGGAAATGCAATTAAATTGATGGCTCGCTTTTTAGCGCAATATGCACAAGATATTTCGTTTAGATTAGCTGATATAAAAGGTGGTTCACTACGTAATGCGATCCCAAGAGAAGCTTTTATTGAAATTACACTAAATAAACAAGAACTGCCAAAATTAGAAGCCATTGTTAAACAGTATCAAACAATTTTACATAGTGAGTTAGGTCATGTAGAACCTGCTATCGAAATAACGTTATCGGAAGTTGAATCAAACAAAGTAAAACGCGTATTAACTACAGAACATCAAAATAAAATCATAAGCTGGTTAAATTCAGCGCCTAATGCTGTAGTTAGAATGAGTGATCAACTTCATGGTGTGGTTGAAACATCGCTCAATTTAGGTATTGTTAGTATTGAGGACAATCAACTTAATGTCCATTTTCTTATTCGTTCTCAAGTCGATAGCGCTAAAGATGCAGTGGTATCAACATTGACATCACTTAGCCAATTAGCAGATGCTAATTATGAAATAAGTGGAGGTTATTCAGGTTGGGAACCTAATTTAGATTCACGGCTTTTAAAGCTTGCTAAAGATAAATATCACGAAATTTTTTCTCAGAAAGCTAAAATAATGGTGATTCATGCAGGGCTTGAATGTGGTTTATTTAAACAAAGTTATCCAAATATGGATATGATATCAATTGGACCAACGATTGTTTCGCCGCATTCACCAGATGAAAAAGTTAACATTCAAAGTGTTTATCGTTATTGGGAATTATTGATAGCGATATTAAAATCAGCAACTTTATTAAAATAATCCAACACCTCACCTGCCGATCTTTATCGGCAGGCATTTCGAACAGATTACTCGTGTTTATATTCCTGGATTCAAACATGAAGTGCAATTTTAAACACGGTGGAGTGAAGAAAGTAGAAAGGTGATTTATACTAGCACCTTCGCACCACCACAGTTTGGAGATTGCTATGTATTATAATCACCTTTCTAGGAAGGAAAGATACCAGATTTTCGTATTATTACAAGCCGGAAAGAATAAAAAAGAGATAGCCCAGCTACTCAATAGACATCCTTCGACAATAAGTCGAGAGATAAA